>DATJIJ010000184.1:0-13453 GCA_035493355.1 Candidatus Methylomirabilota bacterium | reverse complement strand
CACGATCATGATCGCGGAGAGCCCCCACGGGACGACCTTCGAGCGGCCGGACCGGCCGAGCCCGAAACAGGCTCGCAGGCTCGCCCAGAAGAGGGTCGCGAACGCTGCCCGTCGACCGAGCCGCGGCCCGTCGTAGCCGCGGTAGCCCAGGTCGTAGATCGCCCCGGTGGCGCTCTCGCGCGGCGCGACCGCCGCCTCACGCCGCGTCATCGGTCCGTCCCTCCGCGCGGAAGAGATCCTCGAGCCGATGCCGTCGCTGCTCCAGCCGCGTGAGCGAGAGCCCCATCTCGTCGATCGCGTCGCGAACGATGTCGTACGGCCGCTCGTCCGGACAGTCGACGAGGACGCTGCGGCCATCGACGCGCGCCGTCAGGCCCGCAGCCACCAGGCGCTGGGCGAGGGCATCCGCCCCGTCTTCAACCTCCACCCCCAGCGTGCCGGTGCGCTCGACGAAGCTCGCGATCGGCGCCGATTGGAGGAGCTTGCCCGCGTCGATGGCGAGCAGGAAGGTGCAGACCCGCTCGATCTCGCCGAGCAGGTGGCTGGCCACCACGGTCGCGATCCCGAACTCGGTCCCGGTGCGGTGCACGAGGTCGAGCATCTCGTCGCGGCCGGCCGGATCGAGGCCGTTGGTCGGCTCGTCGAGGAGGAGGAGCTTCGGATCATGGACGATCGCCTGGGCCAGCTTCACGCGTTGCTTCATCCCGGTGGAGTAGCCGCCGATTGGCCGGTACCGCTCCTCGTACAGGCCGACGTGCCGGAGGACCTCGGCGGTCCGCTCGCGCGCTGCGGCCGGGGGGAGGCCCGCCATCCGTCCCATGTGGCTGACGAAGTCGGTGGCCGAGACGTCCGGGGGCAGGCAGTCGTGCTCCGGCAGGTAGCCGACGTACTGGCGGATCTCCGGCCCGCGGGTGGCGACGTCCATGTCCATCACGGTTGCGCTGCCGCTGGTCGGCTTGAGGAGGCCGAGGAGGATCTTCAGGAGCGTGCTCTTGCCGGCGCCATTGGCGCCGACCAGGCCGATGATCCCCGGCTCGACGTCGAGGGTGAGGCCATCCAGCGCCGTGACGGAGGATCCGTAGCGCTTCGTCAGGGACCGGGTTGAGATCAGGGGCATCTCGCCCGAGTCTAGCCGCGCGCCCCTACATCTGCGGAACGTACTCCGGGCCGAGGAAGCGCTTCGGATCGTCCAGAAATTCGAGCCGGCAGCCGCGGCCGCAGAAGTAGTAGCTCTGCCCGTCGTGCTCGGCTGCGAGGCCGGCGGCCGCCGCCGCTTCGGGGTTGACGGTCATGCCGCAGACGGGGTCGATTGCCGGCGGGGCGGGCTGGGGAGTCTCCATCGGTTTGTCCATCCTTTCGTTCAGCTGGGTCGGAAGCGGCGGAGCCGGAGGGAGTTGGTGACGACGCTCACGCTCGAGAGCGCCATCGCGCCAGACGCCAGGGCGGGCGACAGGAGCCAGCCGGTGAGCGGGAAGAGGACGCCCGCCGCAACCGGGATGAGGACGAGGTTGTAGCCGAATGCCCACGCCAGATTCTGTCGAATCGTGCGCATCGTGGCGCGCGAGAGGCGGATCGCGGCGGGGACGGACCGCAGGTCGTCGCCGATGAGCGTGATCGCCGACGCCTCGACCGCGACGTCGGCGCCGGTGCCGATCGCGACGCCGACATCGGCCTGGGCGAGGGCAGGTGCGTCGTTGATTCCGTCGCCAACCATCGCCACCACCGCGCCGGCCTCCTGCAGCTCGCGAATCCTGTCTGCCTTCTCCCCGGGCCGCACCTCGGCCAGCACCCGGTCGGCGGCGATCCCGACGGACGCACCAATCGCCTGGGCCACGGCGAGGCGGTCCCCGGTCAGCATCCAGACCTCGAGCCCCGCCGCCCTCAGCCGCTCCACCGCCTCGGCCGACTCCGCCTTCACCGTGTCGGCGATCGCCAGCAGACCGATGACGATGCCGTCGGCGGCGACGAGGACCGGCGTGTGACCCGCCTCAGCCGCCTGGCGGGCGAGCAGCTCGGCAGGCTGCGTCTCCACACCCTCGTCGCGCAGGAGTCGTTCGCTGCCGGCCAACACGTGGTGGCCCTCGATCATCGCGCGGACGCCGCCGCCGGCAATCGACGCGAATTCGGTGGCCGGTGGCATCGAGAGACCGCGCTCGGTCGCCAGTCGCACGATCGCCTCGGCCAGGGGATGCTCGCTGCCGCGCTCGGCGGCGCCCGCCAGGCGGAGGAGCTCGTCGTCACTCGTCCCGTTCACCGGGCGCAACGACACGACCGATGGCTGCCCGCGGGTGATCGTGCCGGTCTTGTCGAGGACGACGGCGGTGATGCGCCCTGCCTGCTCCAAGGCGGCGCCGTCACGCACCAGGATCCCGGCCTCGGCGCCCTTGGCGGTCCCGACCATGATCGCGGTCGGCGTGGCGAGGCCCATGGCGCACGGACAGGCGATGATCAGGACAGCCACCGCCGCGGTCAGCGCCGCGGGCAACCGTGGCTCGGGGCCGAGCAGGAGCCAGAGGCCGAACGCAGCGGCCGCGACGAGGACGACCGCCGGGACGAAACGAGCGGTGACCTCGTCCACCACGCGCTGGATCGGAGCCTTCGAACCCTGTGCCTGCTCGACGAGGCGAGCGATCTGGGCCAGCGTCGTGTCCGCGCCGACGCGTTCTGCGCGCATCACGAACGACCCGGAGGCGTTCATCGTCGCGCCGGTCACCGGGTCGCCTTCGCGCTTCTCGACGGGGATCGACTCACCGGTGAGCATCGATTCGTCGATGGCCGAGCTGCCTTCGACGACCGTGCCGTCGGTCGGCACCCGCTCGCCGGGCCGGACGCGCAGGAGGTCGCCAGCGCGGACCTGGTCGATTGGCAGGTCCGCTTCACGGCCGTCTCGCAGAACCCGGGCGATGGCGGGACGCAGCCCGAGCAGTGCCCGCACGGCTCCCGCAGCCTGACTCTTGGCGCGGGCCTCGAGCCATCGGCCAAGCAGCACCAGGCCGATGATCACCGCCGCGCTGTCGAAGTAGGTTTCGGCGGGCGACTCGCTGAGCGTGACGGCGAGCGAGTAGCCATACGCCGCCAAGGTTCCGAGCGAGACGAGCGTGTCCATCGTCAGGTCGCCGTGGCGCAACCCCTTCGCCGCGGCCACCAGGAAGCGGCGCCCGAAGACGAACTGCACGAACGTGGCGGGGGCGAGCATCCAGAGGTTGACCGTCGCCATCGGCCATGGCGCGCCACCGGGCCAGAGCGACACGGCCATCATCGCGAGGCCGATGCCGGTCGCCAGCAGCGCGTCGCGCAGCAATGCCCCGCGCTCGGTCGCGCGTGCGGCCTCGGGATCGTCGGCCACGGATTCGCCGCCGGTGCCCTGCACCGCAACCTCGTAGCCCGCTGCCTGGATGGCGGCCACGATCCCGCCGCGATCGATCCGGCGCGGGTCGAAGTGGACCGTGGCGCGCTCGGTCGCGAGGTTCACCGCTGCGTCCGCAACGCCATCGGATCGGTTCAGGAAGCGCTCGATGCGGTTCACGCACGATGCACACGTCATCCCGACTACGGGGAGCGTGAGCTCGGTGAGAGGGGCGGCGGCGGGCGTGGTCATCGTCCCAAGGATACTACAGGGGAGTATCTGGCCACTCCGCCGGCGAGGCGCGAACGCGGGCTGTCGCGCCCGCTACGCTGGTCGGAGCAATGAAGGCACTCCTGCTCACCAACGAGTACCCGCCGAACGTCTACGGCGGGGCCGGGATGCACGTCGCCGAGCTCACCCGACAGCTGCGCAACCTGATCTCCCTCGAAGTCCGCACCTTCGGAGAGCAGCACGAGGACGAGCCGGGCTGGCGGGTGCGAGGCTATCCCGCGTCGCCCCCGCGAGGGGCTGCGGGTGACGATCGGCTGCGCCCCGCCTGGGACGCCTTTGCTCGCTGCCTCGCGATGGCCGCCGACCCCAGTGACGCGGACCTCGTCCATTGCCACACTTGGTACACGCACCTCGGCGGCCTGCTAGTGCAGAAGGCGAACGCGATTCCGCTCGTCATCACCGTCCACTCCCTCGAGCCACTGCGCCCCTGGAAGCGCGAGCAGCTGGGCGGCGGATACGACCTCTCGAGCTGGGTCGAGCGGACCGCCCTTGAGTCTGCCGACGCGGTGATCGCGGTGAGCGAGGGGACGCGCGACGACGTGCTGCGCCACTTCGCGGTACCACCGGAGCGGGTACACATCGTCCACAACGGGATCGATGCGGACTTCTTCACCCCCGATCCTGCCACCGACGCCCTCGAGCGACATGGGATTGAGCCGGGGACGCCTTACGTCCTCTTCGTAGGGCGCATCACCCGCCAGAAGGGGATCGTCCATCTCATCCGCGCCGTCCGACTCCTCGATCCGGAGATCGGCGTCGTCCTTGCGGCCGGGCAGCCGGACACCCCCGAGCTGGCGGCCGAGGTCGAGGCGGGCGTCAGCGCGGCACGACGCGAGCGGGCCAACGTGGTCTGGATCCCGGAGATGCTGAGCCGCGAGGAGGTCAGGCAGCTCTACAGCCACGCGGCGATCTTCGTCTGCCCATCGGTCTACGAGCCGTTCGGCATCACGAACCTCGAGGCGATGGCCTGCGAGCGCCCGGTGGTGGCGACCGCGGTCGGAGGCATCCCCGAGGTGGTGGTCGACGGTGAGACGGGGCTGCTCGTTCCCGTCGCGTTCGGTCCGGATGAGCCGATGACCCCCGAAGACCCCGAGCGGCTCGCGGCGGACCTGGCTGCTGCGATCAACGGGCTCATGGCCGATCCAGCGTTGCGGGCACGGATGGGTGCCGCGGGCCGGCGCCGGGCCATCGAGCGGTTCAGCTGGTCGTCGATCGCGGCGAGGACGGTTGCCCTCTACGACCAGGTCAGCCAGGTCGGCTAGGATTCGCCGCGCCATGACCACCCCGATTGTCGCCGCGCGCGACCTCCGCAAGCGGTACGGCGCCCTCCAGGCCGTCGATGGGGTGAGCTTCGAGATCGCCGAGGGAGAGGTCTTCGGGATCCTCGGCCCGAACGGCGCCGGCAAGACGACCACGCTCGAGATGATCGAGGGGATGCGACCGATCGACTCCGGCAGCGCCGTCGTGGACGGGATCGACGTCACCGTCGATCCGCGGGGCGTGAAGGCGCGCATCGGCATCCAGCTCCAGGCATCGAGCTTCTTCGACGAGCTGAACCTCGTCGAGCTCCTCGAGCTCTTCGGCCATCTCTACGACCGCCAGGTCGATGCCGCGGCGCTGCTCGCCGACGTCGAGCTCACCGAGAAGGCGCGAACCCAGGTGAGGACCCTTTCCGGCGGGCAGAAGCAGCGGTTCAGCATCGCCTCGGCCCTCGTCAACGAGCCGCGCGTCCTCTTCCTGGACGAGCCGACCACCGGCCTCGATCCGCAGGCCCGGCACCACCTCTGGGGGCTCGTCCGCCAGATTCGCGACCGGGGCCACACGGTGGTGCTCACGACGCACTACATGGAGGAGGCGGAGGAGCTTTGTGACCGGGTCGCGATCATGGATCGCGGGGTGATCGTGGCGCTCGATACGCCGCAGCGCCTCGTCGACGCGCTCCTCGGGCGAGGATTCACGAAGGAACGGGTCGAGCGGCTCGCCAACCTGGAGGACGTCTTCCTCGACCTCACAGGTCATGGCCTGCGGGAAGAGGGCTGAGGGATGCGCCCCTTCGGGATCCGGCTCGGGATGTTCTGGGCGCTCTTCGTGGCCAGCGTGCTGATGTTCGTGCGGAACCGCGCCGCGGTCTTCTTCAGCCTCTTCCTGCCGCTGATCATCATGCTGATCTTCGGCGTCCTGAACTTCGAGGGCACCACGACGATCCAGCTCGGCCTGGTGGACGAGGCTCACAACCAGGCGAGCGCCAAGCTGATCGACGGCCTGGCGGCGTTCGAGTACATCGAGCCCACGACCGGCTCCCGCGGGGATCAGCTCGCCGAGCTTGCAGATGGCAATCGCGACTTCGTGCTCGTGATCCCGACCGGCTTCGATCCGCAGCCCGGGCAGGTGACGGGCCTGGTGGCATACGCGTCCACCGCCGATCCAGCCCAGGCGCAGGTCGGGCAGGGGCTGCTCCAGCAGGCGGTCGGCACGGCCCTCTTCGCGCCGGCTGGGACCCCGCCTGGCGGCAGCTTCGGGACACCGCCGGTCAGCTTCGAATCCGTCCAGTCGCGGGACCTCGGCTACATCGACTTTCTCGTCCCGGGCATCGTCGGCATGACGGTGATGCAGCTCGGACTCTTCGGCGTCGCCTTCGGCTTCGTGCACCTGAAGCGCACCGGAGCGCTGCGCCGCCTCTTCGCCACACCGACCTCGCCAGCCTACTTCCTGGGCGCGCAGGTTGCGTCCCGCCTGATCATCTGCGTGGCCCAGGTGGCGATCCTCTTCGGGATCGGGATCTGGTTCGGGCTCCAGATGTTCGGCGACTACCTCACCCTGGCGGCCATCGTGCTGCTCGCGGCGATCATCTTCCTGGCGGTCGGCTTCGCCATCGCCGGCTGGGCGAAGAACGAGGATCAGGCCGCACCCGTGGCGAACCTGATCAGCCTGCCGATGATGTTCCTCTCCGGCGTCTTCTTCCCGCGCGACGCGATGCCGGACTTCCTGGCCAACATCACGCAGTTCATGCCGCTCACCTATGTCAACCAGGCGCTCCGCGCGGTGGTCAACGAGGGAGCGGGCCTGGCCTCACTCGGGCCGGAGCTGCTGGGGATGGGCGTCTGGGCGGTCATCACCTTCGTGCTCGCCGTCCGCATGTTCCGCTGGGAGTGAACGGGCTCGGCGTCGACGTCATCCTGCGCGCGGAGCAGGTGGCCATCTGCGGTGGCGGCATCGTCCTGTGGGTCGCCAACGGCGGTTCGCCGCTCTTGCTGATTCCCGCCTGGCTGCTGGTCGACCTGTCGATGATCGGGTACCTCGGCGGTCCGCGGCTCGGGTCGATCACCTACAACGTGGCCCACAACCTGGTGCTGCCGTTTGCGCTGCTCGGCCTCGGCTGGTGGACCGATACCGGCTGGATGGTCCTGGCAGCCGCAGTCCTCATCACCCACATCGGCCTGGACCGTGCCCTGGGCTACGGGCTGAAGCTGCCGACCGACTTCCGCGACACGCACCTCGGGCGGATCGGGAGGAGCTAGGACGAGTCCTCGCCCATGGGATGCTTGGCAATGAACGCCGCCGCCTGCGCGCGTCGCTGCAGGTTCAGCTTGGAGAGGATGCTGCTGACATAGTTCTTGACGGTCTTGTCCGAAAGGAAGACGTCGGCGGCGATCTCCTTGTTCGTCTTTCCCTCGGCCACCAGCCGCAGGATCTTGCGCTCCTGCGAGGTCAGGTCGCTGAGCTCGTCCTTCTCGTCGCCACTGGCGATGCGCCGCACTCGCTCGAGGACGCGCTCGGTCACGGCAGGGTCCAGGAGCGACTCGCCACGACCGATCGCCTCCAGCGCGGTGACCAGGTCGCGGCCACGGATCTGCTTCAGCAGATACCCGCTGGCGCCGGCGAGGATCGCTGACAGGACGGCTTCCTCGTCGGGGTACGAGGTGAGCATCACGACCCGCGTGGCTGGCAGCTCGGCACGGATCGTGCGACAGGCCTCGATCCCGGATCCATCGGGTAGGCGCACGTCCATCACCACGAGGTCCGGCTCGAACCGACGGGCCGCGGTAATCGACTCCGCCACGGTGCCCGCCTCGCCAATGACCTGGAATTCGTCGTGGCGCGACAGGACGGCGACAAGCCCCTGGCGGACCACTTCGTGGTCGTCGACGATGAGGAGTCGCAGCGGTGGCGTACCGGGCGTTGCGTCGCTGCTCATTGCCTCTCCATCCAACCCTCGCGCGCCGCTTACTCGGGGAGCGGCAGCGAGACGATGATACGGGTCCCGCTGCCCTGCCCAGTGTCGACGCGAAGCGTTCCGCCCAGGGAGGCGGCACGACGCCGCATGTTCGTGAGTCCGTTGTGGCCGTCGGCCGCGGGTGCGAGCGCATCGAAGCCAATGCCGTCATCCGCGATCTCGAGCACTACCACCCCATCCGCGGCGGCAACGGTGACCGTGATGCGGGTGGCTGCCGCGTGACGGACGGCGTTGGTCAGCGCCTCCCGAGCGATGCTCAACATCTCACCCCTGATGCTGGGTGAGAGGCCCGCCACGGTGGAGGCAGCCACCTCGATCTGGATCGCGCTGTTCAATCGCATCTCCTCGGCGAGCGTCTCGAGCGCCGAGGCCATGCTGCCGGGGTAGTCGAGGCCCGGCCGAAGGCCGTAGATGAAGGTGCGGATCTCGGCGATCACGTCATGCAGCGAGTCGATCGCCCGCTCGACCCGCTCGGCGGCAGCCGCGGGCTCACGGCTCGCGAGCTCCGGAACATCGTCGAGGCCCAGGGTCACGCCGTAGATACGCTGGATGATGCCGTCGTGGAGGTCGCGGCTGATCCGCTCGCGCTCCTCGACGACCGCCAGGGCCTGCACCCGTTGGCTGAGCCGCGCGTTCTCGATCGCCAGGCCAGCGTGTGCGGCGAATCGCTCGACCAGGGTCTGGTCGTCAACGCCGAACTCTGCCGCTCCGCGCTTGTTGGTGAGGTAGAGGTCACCAACGGCCTCCCCCTTCACCGTGATCGGGACCCCGAGAAAGGAATGCATATCGGGATGGTTGGGCGGGAAGCCGTGGCGGCGCGGGTCCATGGCGATGTCGGGGATCCGGAAGGTCTGGCCCTCGCGGATGATCAGGCCGAGCAGCCCGTAGCCATGCGGCAGGGCGCCGATCCGCGCGCGCTCCACCTCGGTCAGGCCGCTCGTGATGAACCGCTCGATCACCCCGTCGGGATGGGCAATCCCCAGGGCCGCGTACTCGGCGTCGGCGAGCTCGCGGACTCGATCCACGATGAGCTGCAGTACGGCATCCAGTGCGAGGACGCCCGAGATCCGCTGCACGGCGGCATCCAGGGCGGCGAGATGCGCCTCCGCGCGCTCGGCCCGCGCCTGCCAGCTGCCTTCTGACACCGTCATGACCCTAGCCTAGCCGCCGTTTCCTTGGGGGACGTGCCCGAAGGACGCCCCGAACGGGCCGAATGGCACGTGATCGAGGCTCGCCGACGTGGCCCAATGCGTGCAACGGACTCCGAGTGCCCGCCGAAGCCGGGCGGAAAAGGAACATGGGCCGCATCGTCCTCTTCGCATCGTCAGTCGGCAGCATCCTGCTGCTGACCCTCATCTACGCCGTCGTGGCGACCCAGACGGGCGGCACTCCGTCGGCGTCCGAGGCCCCGTCGTCGAGCGCCGCGGCCAGCCCTGGAGCGGTGCTGGGCGAGATCGCGATCAGCGCATTCGACCTCGGCTTCGATCCCGGCACGGTGGATGTCCCAGAGGCCGGCAGCTACACGGTCACGTTTCACAACACCGGCGCGATCGCACACGACCTCACCTTCGCCGATGGCACGAAGCTGACCGCCGAGGCCGGTGAGATGGCCACGGCAACGGTCACGATCCCCGCAGGCGGCACGACCTTCCTCTGCACCGTCCCGGGTCACTCCGACGCCGGGATGAAGGGCACCGTGACGGTCGCCGGGGCGGCGCCCTCGCCGAGCGGGGACAGCCACGGTGGACCGCCCCCCACGACCGACGTAGCGGCGGATCCGAGCGCGCCGCCCTACGAGCTTCGCGACGCGGCAGCCCCTCCGCTCCTCTCCGGCAAGGTGCATGACATCGACCTGGTCGTCGAGGAGAAGCTGATGACCGTGGCGGCCGGCTACCAGCAGATGGTCTGGACCTTCAATGGCAGCGTCCCCGGTCCGGTGATACGTGTGAAGGTCGGGGACAGGATCCGGGTCCACCTCAAGAATCCCGCCACCAGCACCCTCTCGCACTCGGTCGACTTCCATGCCAGCCAGGTTGCCTGGAACGACGAGATGACCTCGATCAAGCCCGGCGAGGAGAAGCTCTACGAGTGGACCGCCGCGTACGCCGGGGTGTGGATGTACCACTGCGGCACCGCACCGGCCCTGCACCACATCGCCAACGGCATGTTCGGCATGGTGATCGTCGAGCCGGCAGAGGGGCTGCCGGCGGTCGACAAGGAGTTCGCCATCGTCCAGTCGGAGTGGTACCTGGGCCCGCAGGGCAAGGAGACGAACCTGGCCAAGGCCTCGGCCGGCGCCCCGGCGCCGGACTTCGTGATGTTCAACGGCGTCGCCAACCAGTATCTCGACAACCCGATCCAGGTCGGCACCGGGGAGCGGGTGCGGATCTTCCTGCTCGACGCCGGGCCGAACATCGACTCCTCGTTCCACATCGTCGGCACGATCTTCGACACGGTCACCAAGGAGGGGATGCACCTGGTCCGCGGCAACGACGGCAGCTGGGGTTCGCAGGCAGTTGATCTCTCGCCCGCTCAGGGCGCGATCATCGAGTTCCAGACGGCCGAGGACGGCAAGTACCCGATGGTGACGCACGCCTTTAATTTCGTCGGTCGCGGAGCCCTGGGGCTCTTTCAGTCGGGAGACGGCGATCCCCTGAACTGACCGATGTCGACGCGCGGCGGAAGCTCGGAGCCGCCGCGCACGGCGAGGGCCGGTCCCAGCAATGGGCCGGCCCTTGTCACGTGCCTAGGCGAACGTGACCTCGACCAGTGGTGAGTGTTCGAGCATCACGTCGAGATCGGTGCGACCCCAGTTCTGCGCGACACGGGCCATGACCTCGCGCCGCTCGACCGGCTCGGTGATCGCCCGCGCGGTGGCGGGGAGGTCGGCCTTGACCGCGCCCTTGAGGTGGAAGGTGAACCGTGGGTTGGCCAGCAGGTTGGCGTACCAGCTGCGCTTCCCCGGCATGCCGCTCAGGACGACCCGGCCGCCGATGTTGTGGAAGACCGTCTCGATCCGACGCAGCTGGCCCGTCTTGCGCCCCGTAGTGGTGATGTCGATGGTGTGGCCCCGTGAAAGGGCGCGCGCGACGCGCTCGTCATTGACGGCGGTCGCCAGTGTTTGGTTGCTCATGCAACTAACTCTAGCACCTTCCGCCGAGCGACGATTCGGCGTGGCAAGACTAGAACATCTGTTCGAAGAGGCGGCGTCGCGCTAGACTGGCGCGATCGTGTCGAAGGCCGATCCCCTCGCTCCCTTCTCCGCCCCAACCCGTGCCTGGTTCGGCGAGGCATTCGCCCAGCCGACCCGGGCGCAGGTCCTCGGCTGGGCAGCGATCTCGGAGGGGCACCACACGCTCCTCCACGCGCCCACCGGCAGCGGCAAGACTCTTGCAGCGTTCCTGTGGTGCCTCGACCGTCTCTTCGGCGATCCGACCCCCCGCCCACGCGATCGGCGGCTGCGTGTCCTGTACGTGTCGCCCCTCAAGGCGCTCACCTATGACGTGGAGCGAAACCTGCGAGCGCCGTTGGCGGGCATCCGGCGAACGGCCGAGCGGCTCGGCCTGGAACTGCCCGAGGTCCGCGTCGCGTCCCGCACCGGCGACACGCCGGCCGACGCACGCCGCCAGCTGGTGCGCGACCCACCCGAGATCCTGGTCACCACCCCCGAATCGCTCTACCTGCTGCTGACCAGCCAGGCGCGGGAGTCGCTGCGGGGGATCGAGTACGTCATCGTCGACGAGGTGCACGCGATGGCCGGCACGAAGCGCGGTGCGCACCTCGCCATCTCGCTGGAGCGGCTCTCCGCCCTGACCGACGCCGAGCCTCAGCGGATCGGCCTCTCCGCCACCCAGCGCCCGCTGTCGGCCATCGCTGCGTTCCTGGGCGGCACCGGTCGCGAGGTCCAGGTTGCCGATGCGGGTGCGGGCAAGACGCTCGAGCTCGAGGTGATCGTCCCGGTCGAGGACCTGGCGAACCTCTCCGAAGGAGCCGATGAGGATGCGGGGCCGGAGAAGCGGCACTCGATCTGGCCGAACATCTATCCCGCGCTGCTCGAGCTGATCCGGGCGCATCGGTCCACGCTGGTCTTCGTCAACTCGCGGCGGCTGGCGGAACGGATGAGCAGCCGCCTCAACGAGCTTGCCGGCGAAGAGCTGGTGCTGGCGCATCACGGCAGCATCGCCCGCGAGCAGCGGCTCGAGATCGAGGAGGCGCTCAAGGCCGGGCGTCTCCCCGCCCTCGTCGCGACATCGAGCCTGGAGCTGGGGATCGACATGGGCGCCATCGACCTCGTCGTGCAGATCGAGGCGCCGCCGAGCGTCGCGGCCGGCCTGCAGCGGATCGGGCGGGCCGGGCACCAGGTGGGGGAGCCGTCGGTCGGCAAGATCTTCCCGAACCATCGCAGCGACCTGCTCGAGGCGGCGGTCGTGGTGCGGCGGATGCTCGATGGGGCGATCGAGGAGACGAAGATCCCGCGCAACCCGCTGGACGTGCTGGCGCAGCAGATCGTGGCGACGTGCGCCATGGATCCGTGGACGGTGGACGCGCTGCATGCGCTCGTGATCAGGGCCGAGCCGTTCCGCGACCTATCGCGGCCGCAGCTGGAGGGCGTGCTCGACATGCTCTCGGGCCGTTATCCGTCCGATGAGTTCGCCGAGCTCAAGCCTCGCGTCGTGTGGGACCGCACCACTGACACGATCCAGAGCCGCAACGATGCCCGGGTCGTCTCGATCGTCTCCGGCGGCACCATCCCCGACCGGGGCCTCTTCGGTGTCTTCCTCGCCGGCGACGAGGGCGGGAAGGGCCATCGCGTCGGTGAGCTGGACGAGGAGATGGTCTACGAGAGCCGCGTCGGCGAGGTGTTCCTGCTCGGCGCCTCGTCCTGGCGCATCGACGAAATCCGCCCCGACCGGGTGATCGTCACGCCGGCCCCCGGGCAGCCGGGGAAGATGCCGTTCTGGCATGGCGACGCCCTGGGCCGACCCGTCGAGCTGGGCCGTGCCATCGGCGCCTTCGTGCGCGAGATGGACGCCTTGGAGCCCGCCGCGGCCGAGACCCGCCTGCGCGACGACCACTTCCTCGACGAGCGCGCCGCCCGAAACCTGCTCGCCTACCTTGCGGAGCAGCGCGAGGCGACCGGGACACTGCCGTCTGACCGAGCGGTGGTGGTCGAGCGGTTCCGCGACGAGCTGGGCGACTGGCGCGTCTGCCTCCTCTCGCCGTTCGGTGGCCGTATCCACGCCCCGTGGGCGATGGCGATCGAAGCCCGGCTGGCGGAGCAGGGGCAGCTGGTGCAGACGATCTGGACCGATGACGGGATCGCGCTGCGCCTCCCGGAGGCGACGGAGCCGCCGCCGGAGGATCTCTTCCTCGTCGATCCCGATGAGATCGAGCGATTGGTGACCGACGCGCTGGGTGGCACAGCCCTCTTCGCGTCGCGCTTCCGCGAGAACGCGGCGCGTGCCCTCCTCCTCCCACGAAGGCGGCCCGGCCAGCGCACCCCCCTCTGGATGCAGCGCCAGCGCTCCTCCGACCTCCTGGCCGTTGCCAGCCGGTACGGCTCGTTCCCGATCATCCTCGAG
>DATJIJ010000183.1:0-14191 GCA_035493355.1 Candidatus Methylomirabilota bacterium | reverse complement strand
AGATGATCAAGGCCCAGGGCGGCATCTTCGGCTGGGTGAGCGACTCAGCTTCCTTCCTCGCGGCCCTCGGCACGCCGGCCATGGCCGGCGCATCGGCGTGAGCTGAGGTGAGACCGATGCATGCAGCCGCCATCAGCCATCCCCCGTAAGCGCCTGCGTCGACCGTGAAGGGGGAGGGAGGTAGAGGAGAACCAATGACAGGTAACTCTGAGTACAAGCCGAAGCTGTGGGTTCCGGGCGACTGGAACGCCTTCTTCGGGCTCGGGACCAACGTGCTGCTCAACGTGCTCGTGCTTTCGGGCCTGATGCTCTTCGTCATCAAGCTGCCCGCCGACACGATCGTCTACGGCCGGATCCTCCCGGCACTGGCCATCGCCTTGCCGCTCGGCAACATCTGGTACGCGTACCTCGCGTATCGGCTCTCCCAGAAGGAGGGGCGCGACACGGTTGCGGCCATGCCCTACGGGCCCAGCGTGCCGCACTACTTCTTCGTGACCTTCGTCATCATGCTGCCGGTCGTCATCAAGACGGGCGACGTGATGCAGGCCTACGAGGCCGGACTGGCCTGGGCGTTCTTCATCGGCATCGTGGTGCTGATTGGCGCTTTCATCGGCCCCACGATCCGAGCCTATACCCCGCGAGCGGCGATGCTCGGCACCCTGGCCGGCATCTCGATCGCGTTCATCAGCATGGCCGCCGCGTTCCAGATGTTCACCGCGGCCTGGATCGCTCTCGCGACCTTCTCGATCATCCTGCTGTCGTGGACGGCCGGGGTGCGCCTGCCGTTCGGCATCCCCGGCGGGCTGGCGGCGATCGTGGTCGGCACCGCGCTCGGCTGGCTCTCGTACAGCGTCTTCGGCTGGACGGGGCTCAATCCCGACCAGGTGAGTGAGTCGTTCAAGCAGTTCGGGATCCACCTGCCGGTCTTCGGCACGGAGGTGATCTCCGGTCTCTCCAACGCGGCTCCGTTGCTGGCCACCGCGATTCCACTCGGCGTCTACAACTTCACCGAAGGGATGAACAACGTCGAGAGCGCCTCGGCGGCAGGCGATAACTACAGCCTGCGTTCCATCCTGCTGGCCGATGGCCTGGGCGCCGTGGTCGGCTCGTTCCTGGGGAGTCCCTTCCCGCCGGCCGTCTACATCGGCCACCCTGGCTGGAAGGCGGTCGGGGGTCGGATCGGCTACTCGCTGGCGACCGGCGTCGTCATCGCGCTGATCTGCTTCACCGGCCTGGTGAGCTTCTTCCTGGCCGTCATCCCGGGAGCGGCGCTCTTCCCGATCCTGCTCTTCATCGGCCTGGTGATCGGCGCCCAGGCGTTCCAGACCTCGGTCGCCCGGCACGCGCCGGCGATCGTGCTGGCCCTGGTGCCGAACATCGCGCAATGGGCGCAGACCCAGATCGACAACTCCCTGGCGGCTGCCGGTACGAATGCCGGAGCGATCCTGCCTGCCCTGAACGGCAACGGGGTCGTCTACCAGGG
Organism: Candidatus Methylomirabilota bacterium; assembly: GCA_035493355.1. Classification (GTDB taxonomy): domain Bacteria; phylum Chloroflexota; class Limnocylindria; order QHBO01; family QHBO01; genus CF-167. Next base: position 12,708 of record DATJIJ010000183.1, on the reverse strand, counting down.
GATGGCGATCCTCGGGTCCGGGGCCGTCCTGGCGGGCCTGATGCTGGGGGCGATCGCCGTCTTCATCATCGACAAGGCCTACTCGCGGGCGATCTTCTATTGCGTGGCAGCGGCGATCCTGGCGGCCGTGGGGCTGATCCACGATCCCGCAGGGTTGATCTTCCAGTTCGGCGACGGGTTCAGCATGCGAGCACCCAACGAGGTGTGGATCGGCTACCTGCTGGCCGCAGTCGTCATCTGGATCGTGGCCATGCGTGAGGGCGGGGTCGGTGCCTCTGACCTCATGAAGGCGGTCACCACGCCGCCAACCGAGGAGGAGCGCGCGGCCTAGCGCGCTCCCGTTGAACCTGCGGCCGGGTCCTTCGGAGGGCCCGGTCGCAGCCCTGAACCCAAGGAGGGCCCATGGCGGTCGAGCTGTTCGTGAACGGAACCCTGATGCGAGGGTTGAAGCTGCACGCCAACCTGGAGGGAGCGGAGTTCCTGGGGGAGTTCCGGACCGCGCCGCACTACCGGATCTTCTCGATCGGCGACGTGCATCCGGGGATGTACCGCGCCGAGCTTGGCGGCATCTCGGTCCCCGGCGAGATTTACTGGCTGCCTGACGAGGTCTGGGCCAAGGTCGAATCGGGCGAGCCGCCAGGCCTCTATAAGGGCCCGGTGGAGCTCTCGGACGGCCGATGGGTGGACGGCATCCTCTTCCCCGAGGAGATGACCGCCGGTCAGCGCGAGATCACCTCGTTCGGCGGCTGGCGCGAGTACTGGGAGGCGCTGCAGAGGGGCGAGGTCGAAGAGGGCGAGGTGGCCTAGGCCGCTGAGTCGCCGGTCCGCTCGAGCACGACCTCGTCGCTGCCGTCGTTCTCCACCACCCGCACGTGGACGATCTCCTCCCGGGAGGTGGGCAGGTTCTTGCCGACGTGGTCCGGGCGGATCGGCAGCTCGCGGTGCCCGCGGTCGATGATCACCGCCAGCCGCACGGCTCGCGGCCGTCCGTGGTCGGTCAGTGCGTCGAGCGCCGCCCGGACGGTTCGGCCGGTATAGAGCACGTCGTCCACCAGCACGACCGTCATCCCGGCGATCTCGGGCATCGCCTGCGTCTTCTTGACGATCGGGGCGTGGGCGACCTTGGTCAGGTCATCGCGGTAGAAGCTGATGTCGAGCGCCCCGACCGGCAGGCTCACCCCCTCGTGCTGCTCGATCAGCCCGGCCAGTCGCCGCGCCAGCGGCACCCCCCGGCTGCGGACTCCGACCAGGACCAGATCATCGGTGCCGCCGTTGCGCTCGACGATCTCGTGCGCGATGCGGGTGAGGGCGCGACGCAGCTCATCGGCGTCCAGGATCTGGCGTTCGCTCATGCGGTCCGAGTGTAGCCCGATGGATTCGCCCCGACCCCGTCTCCTCGGTCAGTAGCCGTAGACCGCCGGACCGTTCCACGGCAGCGGCTCGACCGCTCCACCAACGGTCCGGGCTGTCCCGCCGGCAAGAGGCACGACCTCCAGGTTGGCCGAAGGCGGATCGCCAATTCCTGCCGAGGGAAGGCCAATCGTGCACGCGGCTGCGACTCCATCGGGAGACAGCGAGACCGAGACGACCCAGGAGCCGTCGGTCGACGAGTTCCGCTTCGCAAGTGATCCCTGGTTGAGCATGCCGCTGCTGATGCGACCGACATAGACATCTTCCTGACTCGGATAAAGCCCGTCTGCACTCTGCGGGAGTCCTGTCCAGGCCCCGTCCCAAAACGCGATCAGGTCGGAGTCCGCGCCCCAAACGAAGTTACCTGACGTGAATGCCTCGCCATTGACGGGGGTCAGATCGGTGAAGAGGGGCGTACCGAGCCATGGGTTGACCGAGCCTGCGCCGCGCAGGAGGCCAGAGAGCTGTGGCATCCCACCCAGCGAGAAGTGCCACGACCCGCCGTTGTTCGTCATCGTCCCTCTCCAGAAGATCGCCCGGTTTCCGTCCGGCGCGAAGAGCGGCATGAAGACGCCATCTGCAAGATCCTGCTCGTTTCGCTGGCCAGTCACCGGACTAACGCCGCGAGTACGGGGTTGGTCGTCGGCGTAGCTGACCGCAAGCTCCAGTGGTACGCCATCGATGAATGACGACGCGTATGCGTTGCCCGCATGCGTCAAGTTCTTGGCGTCGGCTGTGGTCGTGTCGAATACCCACGCGTCCGCTCCATCGCTCGGGGTCTGGCACCCCGCATCAGGCCCGAGGTCGATGCCAACGAGGGTGTATGCAAGAAACTGGCTGTCAGGGGACCAGGCGAGTCGATCCGTGAATGGAGCGGATGAGGAGCAGCCGAGCGACTGCACCTTACCATCGGTCAAATGCACGGCCCACACCTCGTTGGCGCCCGACTCGCCCTTTTGGGTGATGTAGGCCAGCCATTGGCCGTTTGGCGAGAGAGACGCGGCGATCGGCGCGCCGCTCACATCGCCAATCCTGATCGAGTCGCCGGTTGAGTCATTGATGAGACTCAGCCGCAACGTATACGCGGGCGCGCTGGTGAGCGAGAGGTAACCAAGCTCACCGGGGCCGAGCGCAAAGGCCGGGATCGGTGTGGGGGCGGCACTCGCCGGCGAGGTCTCCACGGCGCTGGGGCCGGCGGCGAACGAGACCGAGGCAATCGGCGAGTTGCTGGCACTCCCGACTGGAGAAAGGTTGAGCTTGCCGATGATCACTACCGCCAGCACCGCCGCGGCAACCGTGGCCAACGACGCACCGGCAGCGAGCAGCCCGCCGGGTCGCCGCCACCAGGACCCCGCCAACCTTCCGGACTCGATTCCGGCCCGGACGCGCGCAGACATGTCCCGCGGAGGCTCGGCAAGTGGCATCCCCGACAGGATCCGCCGCTCGGCGGTGAATGCCGCCAGGGTGGCGCGGCAGGTCTCGCAGCGGACCAGGTGGGCGTTGAGCTCGAGCCGCTCGGCATCGGTCAGGTCGCCGGTGAGCGACGCGCTGATCAGCTCGTCGACGTGGTTGCCGCGGAACGTCATCGGACCAGGCCCTCCGCCGCCAGCAGGCGGCGCATCTCTCCCCGGGCGCGGCACAGGAGCACGCGGACGGCGCCGTTGGACATCCCCATCACCTCGCCGATCTGGAACGCGCTCATGTCTTCGACGTCGGACAGGATCAGGCACTGCCGATGATTGGGCTTGAGTCGCAGCAGGGCGCGGTTGATGCGCTCGTCGAGGAGCCCGCTGAGCACCTGCGTCTCAGGTCCGGGGCCGCCATCGGGGTGCTCGAGGGGACGATCGTCGCCGACGTCCAACGGCACCGTGTTCCGGCGGCGGCGCATCTCGTCGAATGCGGTGTTGGTGGCGATCCGGTAGAGCCAGGCGCGCGTCGCGGACGGATCGGTCAGGGTGTCGAGCTTGCGGTAGGCCTTGATGAAGGTGTCCTGCGTGATGTCGGCGGCGCGATCCGGGTCACCCACCATGCGCAGCGAATAGTTGTAGATGGGCGCGGAGTATGCGGTGAAGATCCGATCGAACTCGGCCTTGCGCGCGTCGGAGCCGTCCCGCGGAAGGGTCATTGCGGGACGGAGTGCGGGGCGGGGTGCGAACCATGGTGCCAGCGCCATCGGTGCTGTGGACGCCGTCGGTCGCGCACCCGTTACACCCCCTCTCGGCTGAGGTGCTCCCGCAGCACCATGGCGGCGTATTCCGGTGCGGCTGGGTTGACCGCCAGCGCGGTGGCGCGCTCGAGGCCGGCGATCACGCGCAGCCGCGGATGGAGCTCCCAGTGCCAGTGGAACGTCTCGTCGAGGCGCTCGCCAACCGGCGCCGTATGGAGGAAGAGGTTGTACGGCGGGTCTCCCAGGGCGTCGAGCGCTCCAAGCGTCCGCTGCAGCGTGGCGGTGGCGGCCGCGATGTCGTCGTCATCGTGGGTGGTGAAGTCGGCGGCGTGGGCACGGGGGACGATCATCAGCTCGAAGGCGGACCGGCTGGCGGCGGGGGCGAAGACGACGTAGCGCTCCTCCGCCAGGACGAGGCGCTCGCCGGCCTCCTCCTCGCTGCGGGCGAGGCTGCACCAGACGCAGGAGCGGGTCTTGATGACGTGGCGGGCCCCGCCACCGATCTCCTCGGCCACCCAGTGGGGGACTTGCGGGATCGAGTACAGTTCCATGTTCAGGTGGCTGCTCCGCGACCCCGCCTGCATCCCGTAGCTCTGGACCGCCTGGACGTATCGCGGCTCGTCCTCGGCACGCGGCTCGGCGGCCATCTCGCGCATCGTGTCCCGCAGAGTGCGCAGCAGGTTCACAGCGAGTCGCGGCGGAGCATCCGCAAGGCGCTCATGGTGGTCACGCGGCGCGACGAGGATCTCCCACGACCCGCTCGCCGCCAGCGCCTGGTCGACGGAGAGCTGGCCGGTCCGCTCGCGCCCGGTGTCGATGCGGTGGAAAGCGTCCTGCCGCAGGGTCACGCGCCGGATGGAGGTCTCCTCGGTGGCATCGGCCGAAGGGGTCGGGTCGTCGTCGCAGTGGCGGCAGTGCGTCCCCTCGATGGGCGTTGCCTGGATCGCGAACGAGGCGTGCTCGAAGGTTCGGTCCGTGACCACCGCCGACCACCAGCCGGTGACCGGGTCGCGCCGCAGCTCGAACACCTAGGCTCCGTCGGCGGAGGCGGTGTCGTCCCACGGCCGGCGCTGCGGCTGCGCGGCCCACTCGTCGCGGAGGAGCGACATGCGCCGCAGGTCCTGGAACGCGCCGTCGGCGAACTGGGCGTGCCGGAGGAGGCCCTCAGTGACGAAGCCGGCCTTCTCGTACGAGCGCTGCGCGCGCAGGTTCGATTCGTAGACGTCCAGCTCGATCCGCTCCAGGCGCAGCTGGCCGAAGCCGAAGTCGCAGATCGCGCGGAGCGCGTCGGTGCCATAGCCCTTGGACCACTCGGCCTTCTCGCCGATGCTGATCCCGAACGCGGCATTTCCGTCTTCCTGGTTCACGTGATGGAAGCCGGTGGTCCCAATGGCGCGGTCATCGGTCAGCAGGCAGATCACGAAGTGGTACTGGCGCTTCCCCTGCTGCTCGACCATCGACTCGAACCACTTCTCCTCCATCGCCTTGCTGAACGGAGCACGCATCGAGAGGTGGCGGGTGGTCTCGGCATCGGCGAACCAGCGGACGAAGAGGTCGATGTCCTCGCGTTCGGCGGGGCGCAGGTAAACCAGCTCGCCGCGGATCGTCGGGAGGGGACGGGAAGTGGGCTGCTCGACGGTCAAGATCGATCCTTCTGCGCTAGGCTGAGGCCCCCGCAGGATACAAGGAGGACCGATCCGATGGCCGCAGTCCGCACCGCCACCGTCACCTGGCAGGGCTCGCTCACGGAGGGCAGCGGATCGGTGTCCGCCGGGACCTCCGGCCTCTTTACGGACCTGCCGGTCACGTGGGGATCCCGCACCGAAGGCGCCGATGGGCGCACCTCGCCCGAGGAGCTCCTCGCCGCTGCGCACGCAGCCTGCTTCGCGATGGCTTTCTCCGCCGATCTCGGCCGCGCCGGCTATACGCCCGAGGAGCTGCACGTCGAGGCGGAGGTGACCTTCGACAAGCCCGAGGGTGGCGGCTGGACCGTGACCGCCTCCGCGCTCACCGTCCTGGGACACGTCCACGGGATCACGCCCGAGGAGTTCGATCGCATTGCGGAGGGCACCCGGGATGGCTGCCCGATCTCGCGGGCGCTGGCCGGGAACGTGGAGCTCTCCGTCGACGCCACGCTCGAGATCGATGGCTGAACCCACGGCGGCCGCCGCCGAGCGCGCGGCGCTCGCTGCCGTCGGCCGGATGCTGGCGGCCGTCACCGGCGCCGGCTTCGTGCTCCAGCCGATCCTCGATCAGATCGCCACGGAGGCCGCTGCCCTCTGTCGGGCAGAGACCGCCCACGTCTTCCTGATTGACGGGGATCACTTCAGGTTCGTCGCCGCAAGCGGAGGGACGCCCGAGCACAGAGAGTACGAGAGGGCGCATCCCGACCCCATCGACAATGCATCGGTCAACGGACGCGTGGCGCTTGCTGGCCACGCCGTGCAGGTTCCCGACCTCGCTGCCGATCCGGACTACCGCGGCAGCGGATACACGGTCGGCGGCTATCGCACCCTCCTGGGCGTGCCGATCAGGAGCGACGGCGAGCTGATCGGCACCTTCGGCCTGGGGCGCACAACGGTGCTGCCGTTCTCCGATGCTGAGATCGAGCTCGTCAGCCTCTTTGCCGATCAGGCAGCGATCGCCATCCGGCTCGCACGCCTTCTGACCGAGACGAACGAGGCACTGGAACGCCAGACAGCGGTGGGGGAGGTCCTTCAATCCATCAGTCGCTCGACGTTCGAGCTTGATGCGGTGCTCCAGTCCGTGCTCGACAACGCCGTGCGCCTCTCACATGCAGACCAAGGGGGCATTACCCGCGAAGTCGATGGAGAGTTTCGGGCCCGGATCATGAGCGCAGACGTGCCCGACGATTTCCGGGCGCTCATGTCGGGCACGCCGTTCCGCCCCGGACGAGGTTCCGCAATGGGTCGGGCACTCCTCGAGCGCGCCCCGGTCCAGATAGTCGATGTCCTCGCTGATCCGGAGTACGAACTGTCGGACGCGCAGCGATTGGCTGGCTTCCGGACACTACTTGGCGTCCCACTGCTCCGGGATGGTGAGCCGATTGGTGTGCTCTCTATCTGGCGGAAGCACGTTCAGGCGTTCACCGCTCCAGAGATCGCGCTGGTGAGCACCTTTGCTGACCAAGCCGTGCTCGCCATCGAGAACGTCCGCCTCTTCCAGACGATCGATCGGCAGCGGACTGAGCTGGCACGTTACGCGCCGCAGGCGGCCGAGCTCCTGTCGAGTGCCGAGGGCGAGCAGCTGCTGTCGGGTCACCGGCGCGAGATCACGGCCCTGTTCGCGGATCTGCGCGGCTTCACCGCCTTCGCCGAGCAGGCCGAGCCGGAGGAGGTGCTCGGCGTGCTGCGGCAATACCACAGCGTGGTGGGGGTGCTGGCCGTGGAGAACGGCGGGACGGTCGAGCACTTCGCTGGAGACGGCCTCATGTTCTTCTTCAACGATCCCAAGCCGGTGCCGGATCACCAGCTCGCGGCGGTCCGCACCGCGTGCGAGATGCGGGAGCGATTCGGTGTGCTGTCGACCGCCTGGCGCAAGCGCGGCTATGACCTGGGCCTCGGGATCGGGATCGCGGCTGGCTTCGCCACCATCGGCCGCATCGGCTTCGAAGGCCGCTACGACTACGGGGCGGTGGGCAACTCGGTCATCCTCGCCTCACGACTCTCTGGGGCTGCCACGGCCGGGCAGATCCTCATCAGCCAGCGCGTGTTCGCGACGATCGAGGACTCAGTCGTCGCTGAGCCGGTCGAGGGATTGGAGCTGAAGGGTTTCAGCCACGCCACGACCGCCTTCGCGGTCGAGAGCGTGCGCGAGCAGGCGGCTAGCTGACCGCGGTGAGGATCTCCGGCAGGAGGCCGGGGAAGCCCTCCAGGAACTCGATCCGCTCCCGCTTGAGGCGCGAGACCCATTCGGCGTAGTCAGCGGAGCGCCCGGTGCGCTCGTAGAGCCGCCTCGGCTGCAGGAGCTCGGCGTCATCCATGCCCGGGAGCGACGTCGCCACTTCATAGCCGAAGTCCGGGTCCCGCTCCCAGGAGATCGTCCCCTCGGCGATGGCCTTGACGATCGCCCCCGAGTGCTCGATCTGCACCTTCTTCGAACGCTCGTCCGCCTCGGTGCCGCCCACCCGACCGGTGTTCAGCAGGAAGACGTCGAAGTCGCAGGTCCCCATCAGGTCGTGGAAGCGGTTGGCCTGCTGCTCATCGCGGTGCGGGTAGAACGGGTTGGTTCCCGGAACGCGCAGGGCGCGACCCTCCTCAGCGGCTCCACCGGCGGAGGTGCCCTGGGTCTCGCCCAGCATGAAGTAGGCCGCTGCCTGCTCCCGCGTGAGCCGCGCGACGGCCGGAATGATGTTGTCGTTCCGGTTGAGGATCAGCAGGTGGTTGACCGGGCCGATCTCGCGCGGGTCGCGCCAGATGCCGAGCGATGACATCGGGAAGGTCGCCCGTCCGTTCTTCGTGTACGACGTGTCGAAGAAGTCGACCGGGCCGCCCTCCTCCTGCTGGGAGACATTTTCCAGGTACGCATCGGGCTTCACGACCGCGCCATAGATGGCCGGCTCGTGGGCGGGATCCAGGCCGAAGGTCTTGGCGAAGCAGCCGTTCTCGGTGCCGACCACCTTGCCGCCCTCGAAGAGCCCAATGAAGTCGTCCTGCACCGGCTGGCTGTTGTTCTGGCGGGTGAAGGTCGTGGTTGTCTTGCCGGTCCCCGAGAGGCCGATGATCAGCATCGTGCGCTCGCCGGCGTCGGTCGGGATGACCTTGCAGCCAGCGTGCATGGCGAGCCCGCCGCGCTCGTAGACGAGGGCATTCCACATCCGCAGGCCGCCCTTCTTCGACTCGCCGAAGTAGTCGGAGTTCATGATTCGGGTGACGCCCGCTTCGAGGTCAACTGCGATCAGCCGGTCGTCCGGGTAGCCGGGCATCGGTAGGTTCGGGGTGTAGATGAGCGAGAGTTCCGGATCCCAGTCCTCCGGCGAGGCATCCGGCGGGAAGTAGAGCTGCTGCTGCATCCCTGCGATGTTGGCGTTGGCCTCCTCGATGTAGAGGCGGACGCGCGAGCGCTGCTCCGGGTCGTTGCCCAGGTAGCCGTCGATGACCAGCATCTCGGTACCGGCCACGTAGGCGTCCTGCAGGGCCGCGATGCGCATCGCGGCCGCCGTAGAGATGGCCTTGCCGGTCGTCTCCGAGGGGTCATCGGTCACCAGGTAGGTCGATTCCTTCGATCGGCTCACGACCTTGGTCTGGACGTTGTAGTTGTTGAAGCTGGTGCGGCGGGCCTGCGACATGCGGCTGGTGAGCGACTGCAGCTCCTCCGCCGACGGGTTGTAGCGCAGGCTCCGTGCGGGCGGGAGGCGGTGTCCGTGCGGACCCATCGGCGCATTAGCGGTGGGTCGCTCAGCGAGCGTGCTCATCAGGTGCGACGGTCTCCTCTGTGAGGGACGAGCGGGCGCGCAGACGGGTGGCGCGCCCGAAGCGGTGTTCGCCCCCATGGTAGCAACACCTGAAACCTTCGGGCTGCTCCATGCCTCGTTATGGGTGAACACCGCGATCCGAGCCTGCGGTCACAGCTACCGAAGGGATACCAATGCAGACCAGCGACCGACTTCGAATCTTCCGCAGCCTTGGCCTCGCGACTGCCGCACTCCTCCTCGTTGGCGGAGCGGTGTTCGCTTCAGGGGCAATCAGCGGCTCGCGCCACGACGATCCCGGCGCCTTGCCAGGCGCCTCTGCCGACGGCCACAGCGACGCCGGCGGCGAGGACGCCACCGCATCCGAGGATGCCAGCGAGTCGCCCGAAGCTTCCGCCGAGGAGAACGAGGACGTCAACGGCGACGCCAGCGAGTCCCCCGAGGCCAGCGCATCCGAGGACGACGCTTCTCCTGCCGAGTCGGAGTCGGAGGCCGAGGACGTTGCCACGTCCGCCGATTCGTCGGCATCTCCCGACGACCACGGGGGCGACTCGGGTTCCGGGGGAGGCGACGCCAACGACGACTGAGCGAACGTGGAAGGAACCGCATGGCACGATGAGGGCGTGGAAGACCGCGCCCTCATCGACGCCGTCCTCGCAGGTGATCGTGAGATGTTCCGGGTCCTCGTCGAGCGAGAGGAAGGCGTCGTCTACCGGACCTGCCTGCGGATCCTTGGCCGTCCACATGACGCCGAGGACGTGGCACAGGAGAGCTTCGTGATGGCGTTTCGGTCACTTGGCAGCTACCGCGGCGACGGTCCGCTCGGCGGATGGCTGCTGCGGATCGCGACCCGCCAGGCCTACCGGCGGCTCGGTCAGCGGCGCGAAACTGCCGAGCTCGACCGCGACCTCCCGCTCGGGGCTCCCGGCTCCGACCCGTTGGCGATCACCCTCGCCGGTGAGCGGCAGCGGGCCGTTCGCCTCGCCGTCGCTGCTCTGCGGGAGCCGTATCGCGAAGTGGTGGCGCTCCGCTTCTTCGGCGAGATGAGCCTCGACGAGATCGCCGCCTCGACCCATCGCCCGCTCAACACCATCAAGACCCACCTGCGCCGCGGCCTCGAGCGGCTGCGGCCCCTCATCGGCGCCGAGGGCGTGGCATGACCAGGCGCCCATTCCGGCCCGGCGAGCTGGATGACCCCCGCGCTCCCGGCGATCCGACGATCGCCGAGCTCGAAGGCTACGTCACCGCGAGCGATGCCGATGCGCCGCACGGCCTCTCTGACCGCGTCATGGCGGCCGTCGAGCGCGAGCCAACGCCCCGGCGTGGGTTCTTTGCCTGGCTTTCGGGCCCGGCATCTGCTGGCGGTGGCCGCTTCCCGCGCGTCGCCGCCGTCGCCGCCACCCTGGTCCTCGCGGTGGCCGGAGCCCTCTTCGCTGGCCAGCTGGCCGATCTCGCGAGAGACGTAGGCAACGGCCCATCCGCAACGCCGTCAGCCTCGCCATCGCCGTCGATCGCACCGTCGACGACGCTCATTCCGTCGCTCAGCGAGCCCGCAAGTCCGTCGGCCACGCCGGAGACCTCAGACGACCACGGCGGGTCGGGTGCGACTGCCCAGCCGACACCGCAGCAGACTGCAAACGCGACCCCGCCGGACACCGCGGAGGAGACCACGACCCCGAGGCCATCGGCGACGGCGACCGCGTCGCCAACCGCCACCCCGACCGAGACGCCCTAGCGCCTATTCGTCGGGAGGCCGACCTCGGCGAGCACGTCCGCACCGATGGCCTGAAGGCCGAGGCGTTCCACCAGCCACGCAGCGCGATCGGCGGTGGCTGCGCCGGCGAACCGATCGGCATCCTGGCGGTCGTTCATCGTCGCCGGCCCTGAGGCACGCGCCAAGCAGCGATGATCCGGTGAAAAGGGGCCATATGGACCTGTTGGCGTCCCGTCGAGGCGACTACACCTTTAACCATTACCCAGCGGATGGACCGCGGGCATCACCATGAGGACAATATGAGCGGATATCTCAATCGATCGGTCGGCCGGCGCACCGGCCTGGTTCTTCTTCTATCGACTTCGATCCTCGTGCTGGCGGCCTGCTCGTCGCCGGCCAGCAGCAGCACGCCAAGCAGCGGCGTGGCCAGCACCGGAGCGAGCAGCGCACCTTCGTCCGGGGACGACAATGCGATCAACGTGACCCTCACGGAGTGGGCCGTCGTGCTCGACAAGACCACTGCGCCTGCCGGCACGGTTGCGTTCAAGGTCACCAACGCCGGAACGCAGTTCAAGCATGAGTTCGTGGTCATCAAGACGGATCTCGACCCTGCCGACCTCCCGGCCGATGCGACCGGCAAGGTTGACGAGGCGGGTGCTGGAATTCAGTTCATCGGCGAGATCGAGGAGCTGGAGATCGGCGCGAGCGAGGATGCGTCCTTCGACCTGACCCCTGGCAAGTACGTCCTCATCTGCAACATCGTGGAGGCAGGTGCCGGGCACGAGTCGCACTACATGCAGGGGATGCGCGTCGCCTTTACGGTGAGCTAGGAGTCTTCGGTCCTCTGGGAGCGGCCGAGCTGGCTCTGCCGCGCGGCCCGGACGGATGGCCGCAGCCACCGCGGCACGCCCACCTCGTCGGGTGGGACGAAGGTGGACTGCGGAAGGGGCTGGGGTGGCGGCGGAGCGACCTCCTCGGTGACGTCTGCCCCCACGCCGGCCACAGCCATTGCGGGCTCCTCCTCGTCTCGACGACGGCGCGTTGCGAGGAAGAGGAACAGTGCGAGGCCGCCGCCCGTAGCGGTCGCCCACCCGCTCACGACCAGCGCAAATGACTCCAGCCGCTCGCTCTGCGTGACGATCGCGGGAGCGGCACCTTCGCTGCCCGAGGCCGCCGGTGCGGGGACCTGCGATTCGCCTGGAGGCGGGCTCCCTGCAGGACCGCCGACCCCGCCGTCCCCAGGGGACGGCGACGGACCCTGGCCGGTGTTGCCTGGAACCGTGGCGGGCGTGCTCTGGGGAGCGGCCGTTGCTTCGCCGGGTGGTGTTGGAGCGGACGTCGGGGCGATGGTCGGTGCCGGGGTCACAACCGGTGTCGGCTTCGGCGTGGGCACGGGCGTCGGCTTTGGCGTGGGCACTGGCGTGGGCATCGGCGTCGGGGGTGGGGTAGCCGGAACTGTGACGGTGACGGACGGCGGGGCTACCGCGGTAAGTGCGGTTGTCTTTCGCCCCCCGCCGTCGCCGCTGTTGGCCCTGAACGAGTAGGTGTGGGTGCCAACAGGAAGGGTCGTCGCCGTGCTGAAGACAACCCCGGTGTCGTAGCTGGTCCCGCTGCCGGTCATTTGGAAAAGGCCGACCCCCGCGACGGTGACGCTCACCGAGTTCGGCGCGCAGCCCTTCGTGTCGGCATAGGTCACCGAGAAGGTGAAGACGGTTGCCGTCGTCCCGGTCGAGGGAGAGGCGGTGCCGGCGCTGAGCTGGGGCTCGTGGGCCGGCGGGCACGACGCGGCGCCCCACGCGGCCGCGGTGGCCAGCAGGTTAACGAGGATCGCAAGGGATAGCGCCAGGCGCCGAGCGATTGCCACTGCCCTCCGGTGCTCGATTGGCTCAGCCTGCAACCTACGCGCGAGCCGGTCCGGCGACCATGCACCAGAAGTACGCCCCGGTACCGGGGGAAGCCGCCTAGCATCGGTTCGTCCATCACCAT
>DATJIJ010000182.1:0-4290 GCA_035493355.1 Candidatus Methylomirabilota bacterium | reverse complement strand
GTGATCGGCGGCGAGCCGGCGCGCGACGGCGCGCTCGGCAAGGGGAGCTTCTTCCAGCCGACCATCTTCACCGAGGTGAAGCCCGATGCCCGCATCGCCCTGGAGGAGATCTTCGGGCCGGTGACATCGGTCATTCCGGTCGATTCGTGGGAAGAGACGGTGCGGATCGTGAACTCCGTCAAGTACGGCCTCTCGACCTCGCTCTTCACCCGCGACATCAACCTGGCGTTCCGCTCGATCCGCGACTTCGACTCCGGGCTGGGGTACGTCAACCACGGCACCATTGGGGCGGAGGCGCATCTGCCCTTCGGCGGGACGAAGGCGACCGGCAACGGACACCGCGAGGTGGGCCAGGCCGCACTCGACTTCTTCAGCGAGTGGAAGAGCGTCTACATCGACTACTCCGGGAAGCTGCAGCGGGCGCAGATCGACATGGAGTTCGTCGACCAGGAGCAGGTCTAGGGTTCAGTCCTTGTCGGCGTCGGTGGGATCGACCGCAGTCGCATCGCGGATCGTGTTGTAGAAGATCGACATCGGACCGGAGAGCTGGAGCAGCAGGAGCAGCTGCAGGTAACCGAGGTCGGCGACGAGCAGGTTCCCCAGCGTGACCGTGATGATCAGGGTGAGAACCACGATCGAAACCCTCCGCTCGCCTTCGGTGCGCCACGCCGGTCCCGGTCGGGATTCCAAAAGCCCGCGGACCGCCATCAACGCGAGCGCAATCGTGGCGATGCGCACGGTCAGGGTGAGGTTCTCCCCGGTGACGGTGTAGAGCGCAACCGTGCCGAAGCCGACCAGCGTCAGGCAGAAGCCCAGGAAGACGATGCCGCGCACGCGATAGGCGGCGACAGCCGACTGGGCCGCCGGAGACCGGTCCAGGGCCTGGATCAGCCCGGCGAAGCCGGCCAGTGACACGCCCAGCCCGCCAAACGCCATGAAGTAGAACTCGCTCGGCATGGGGCCTAGCCGCTCGCTGAGCGAGCGCGCAGCGAAGCCTCGATCTCGTCGAGGTGCTCGGCTCGGTGCTCGTAACGAAGAGCGCTGATTGGGCAGTCCGGATCGCCCGGCCACAGCCGCTTCGGCGGCAGCTCCGCCACAAGGGCATCGCACTGCTCGGCGATCTGCAGGGCCAGCTGGGCCGCCACCCGCGGAGCGATGGCGTGGATCAGCGGCCGGGTCGTGTCGTTGAGCCAGTCGCCCTCCGGCTCGGCGTCCCCGGGCGCCCACCGCTCGCCGCGCCGAATCTTCTCGGCGAGCACCAGGACGCGGATGTCCCAGTACGCGACGTGACCCAGCACCCCGGCGACCGTCCAGGACTCGTTCACCGGAGCGCTGAGCGCGTCATCGTCGAGCTTGTCGACCAGCGCCTGAAGTCGAGCTCGCTCGCGGGTATTCGCCTCGACGTAGGAGCGATCGTCAGTCATCGGCCGATTCTCGCAGGGATGGCTCGACGCCATCCGTAGACTTCGGCCATGTCCGATGCCTGTCCTGCCTGCGGCACCCGGGTCGATGACACGGCGGCGTTCTGCCCGACCTGCGGCCACCAGCTGAAAGGAGCCGCTGCGGAGGGAGAGCAGCGCAAGGTCGTCACGATCCTCTTCGCCGACGTGATCGGGTCGACCGCGCTCGGCGAGCAGCTGGATCCTGAGCGCCTGCGGACGGTGCTGGGCACCTACTTCAAGGCGATGGCCGAGGTGATCGGCTCGTGGGGCGGCACCGTCGAGAAGTACGTCGGCGACGCGATCATGGCCGTCTTCGGCGTCCCGGCCGTCCGCGAGGATGACGCCGAACGGGCACTTCACGCCGCGCTCGAGATGGCCGCGCGCCTCGGCGAGCTGAACGCCGAGTTCGAGCGCGCGCACCACATCACGCTCCAGGTCCGGGTCGGCGTCAACTCCGGCGAGGTGGTCGCGCCGATGGGTCCGGCGCCCGCGCAGCGGATCGTCGCCGGTGACGCCGTGAACGTCGCGGCCCGCATGGAGCAGGCCGCTCCGCCGGGAACGACGCTGGTCGGCGAGCGCACGTACCGCGCCGCCCGGCTGGCATTCCGCTTCGATCCACCGATCGGCGTCGAGGCGAAGGGCAAGGTCGAACCGTTACGTGCCTACCGCCTGCTCGAGGCACTCCCCGAGGCCCAGCGCGGCGTCCGCGGACTCACCGCGCCGATGATCGGGCGGGAGCGGGAGCTGGCCACGATGCTGGGCGCCCTGGACGAGGCCATCGAGACAGGTCGGCCGCGGCTGGTCGTCCTATACGGGTCGGCCGGGATCGGGAAGAGCCGGCTCGCCGGCGAGTTCGTGCGCGCCGCGCGAGACCGCGATCCGGGCCTCCGCATGCTGCGAGGGCGGGCGCTCTCGGCGGGCCACGGCATCACGTATTGGGCGCTGGCCGAGATCCTGCGCGGCGCCTGCGGGATCGCTCTGGACGAGCCGGCCGAGGTTGCGGCGGAACGTCTGCACCACGGCGCCATCGAGGTCCTGGACCGCCTCAATCTGTCCGACCACGAGAAGGCCCAGACGGCCGCCGCACTCGCCGTCTCCATCGGGCTTCCGATCATTGGGCCCGACGCAGCGGCACCCCCAACCGCCGAGGATCTCGCCCGAGCCTGGCCGCGATTCGCCAGCGCCCACGTGGCCGAGGCGCCCGCAATCTGGCTGGTAGAGGACCTGCACTGGGCCGGGGAGCCCGTGATCGAGATGCTGGAGCGAATTGTCACGCGCACCACGGGGCCGCTCGTGCTGCTGGCAACGGCTCGACCAGAATTCGCCGAGTCGCACCCCGGCTTTGCGGCGGGAGGCTCGGCGGCGAGCTCGATCTCGCTCCGCCCGCTCACGGAGACGCAGAGTGCCGAGCTCATAGAGTCGCTGCTGACCGTGGCCTCACTACCCGCACCGCTCCGGGCGGAGATCCTGGCCAAGGCCGAAGGCAACCCGTTCTTCGTCGAGGAGATCATCCGCCGCCTGATCGACGAGGAGATCCTGGTGCGGGATGGGGATACCTGGCGAGCCACGGAACAGGCGCTCACCTTCGCCATCCCCGACAGCGTCTACGGCCTGCTTGCGGCACGGGTCGATGGGCTGCCCGCCGAGGAGCGTCGGGTCCTCCAGGAAGCCGCGGTGATCGGTCGCACCTTCTGGGCCGATGCAGTCGTCCATGCCACCGGTCTGGAGGTGGGCGGCACGCTCCTTGCGCTCGAGCGTCGAGGCCTCGTCGTCGTGCGACCCACGACGTCCCTCACCGGCCAGGAGGAGTTTGCCTTCAAGCACGCCCTCGTCCGGGACGTCGCCTACGCCAGCCAGCCGAAGGCGAGGCGTGCCCGCGCGCACGCGGAGGCGGGCGCCTGGATCGAGCGACTGGCCAGCGACAGGACCGATGAGTTCGCCGAGCTGATCGCGCACCACTACGAGACGGCGGTCGCGGGCGACGATGCTGATCTGGCGTGGCTCGACGACCCGACGGGCCGCGAGGAGATCCGCCGGCGAGCGTTCGGAGCGCTGCTCGTGGCCGGCATGGCGGCACGGCGCAGGTTCGCGATCGATCGGGCGGCCGAGCTGCACGAGCGGGCCCTCGCGCTCGCGACGTCGGACGGGGAGCGGCTCGATGCCCACGAGCAGATCGGGCAGGATCACGACGCGGCATTCCACGGGGAGGCGGCACTGGCAGCCTATACGGCGGCAATCGAGATCGCCCGAGGGGAACCCGGCCAGCGAGAGCGCCTGGCAAGCCTCGCGCGCCGGGCCGGCTCACTGGTGGCCATGCGGGGCGGGGCGTTCCACGAAACGCCGGACCTGGCCCTCGCGGATGGCCTGATCGCCGAGGGGCTCGAGGCGGTCACAGACCCGCGTGAACGGATAGCCCTCCTGCTGGCCCAGGCCGAGATGGGGTTGCGCTGGGACGTGATGAGCCAGGAACCATCGCTGATGATGGATCAGCGCGTGGCGGCGGCCAACGAGGCGGGCACCTTGGCGAGGGAACTCAACGATCCTTCGCTGGTGTTCACGGTTGCTGACAGCCTGACCGACCTTGGCGTGGTCGTCGGCGACTACGCCTCCGCCCTGCGGGAGATGGAGGCGGTCATTCCGTTGATCGATGGGCTGGCATCGCCGGTTCAGCGCGCGCAGGCCTTCTTCACATCTTCAGCGGCCGTCCTGGAGTTGGCTGGCGACCCCGTCCGCTCACTTGACCTGGCTGGGAAATCCCGACTCCTGGCGCGCGACCTGTCGGCGCATGAGCAGATGCACGCCAGCGCCATCATCATGAGCGCGGCAGCCTCCCTGGGGGATTGGGATC
>DATJIJ010000181.1:0-2394 GCA_035493355.1 Candidatus Methylomirabilota bacterium | reverse complement strand
TGGCCGCAAATGAATGTCCCCCCTGGACGTGTATCGCAATGTCTGCTCCCCTGGTGGCCCCTACCGTCGTACTACTCGACGTCTAGGACCTTTGTCGTCGCCGAAAGATAGCCGGGCATCCTTGCAGGGAACCTTGCAGACAGAATCTGCGGTGACAGAACGCCCCACGTAGACTCGGCCGATGCTCGAGCGCGTGTTGGTCCTGCCCCGCGATCGCATTCCGGGGGGCTGCGACTTCACGGGCATTCGTGCCGCAGACGAACAGGCCATGGCCGCCCTGAGGTCAGCGTTGGCCGCCGACGGCAGCTTCATGGAGCGTCCGCTCGCCGAGGAGAGCCCCGGCTTCAAGCAGCTCATTCCGTACGTGGTGGTTCGGGACGGGGAGCGCACCTTTCTGATGGAGCGGACCGATGCGGGGGGCGACGCGCGGCTGCATGGCAAGGCGAGCATCGGCGTGGGCGGACATCTGAACCCGGTCGACGGCGGAGAGGACCCATTGACCGATGGGCTCCGCCGAGAGTGGGCGGAGGAGCTGGTCGCTGACTGGGAGCCGGAGTTCCGCCTCGTGGGACTCCTGAACGACGACTCGAACCCGGTTGGATCGGTCCACCTGGGGGTCGTTTTCGAGGTTGACGCGGCGGGCCGATCGGTCGAGGTTCGCGAACACGACAAGCTCACCGGCCGCTTCGCCACACAGGCGGAGGTCCTGGCGACCTGGGATCGGATGGAGACCTGGTCGCGCCTGGTGGCCTCGCACCGGGGCTGACCTATACTCGATCGCATGCTCCGCCTCCGACGGGCGATCGCGCTGGCCTGCGTGCTCCTCGGGGCCGCCTCGACTGTATCGGCGATCGGCCCGCCAACTACCATCCTTCGCCTCCAGCTGACCGGCGTGATCGACCAGGTCAACGCGGCCTACATCGAGGAGGGCATCCGCACCGCCGCCCCCTCCGGCGGGTTTCCCGGGTACGCGGCGGTTCTCATCGAGATCGACTCGCCCGGCGGCGAGCTGACGAGCATGGATCGGATCCTCAAGGCGATCCTGGCCAGCAAGGTCCCGGTCATCACCTGGGTGGCGCCGGAGGGTGCGCGGGCCGGCAGTGCGGCAACCTTCATCACGCTGGCTGGCGACGTGGCGGCGATGGCGCCGCTCACGAACATCGGTGCGGCGTCGGTCATCGGCGGCAATGGGGAGGACCTGCCGGAGACGCTCGGTCGCAAGGTGACGAACGACGCCGTGGCGCGCATCACCGAGCTGGCGAAGGATCACGGGCGCAATGCCGCGTGGGCTGAGCGGGCGGTGCGCGAGGCTGCAAGCGCATCCGTCTCCGAGGCGATCTCCATGCAGCCGCCGATCGTGGACATCGAGGCGGCCGACACGGATGCACTCTTCGCCGCCATCGACACGGGGACGCGCGCCGATGGGTATGCCTATACCTTCAACGGGGAGCCCCTGCCGAAGCTCTCGGGCCTCACCATCCAGGACGGCGCGATGAACATCGGCCAGCAGTTCCTGCACCTGCTGTCGGACCCGAACATCGCCTTCATCCTCTTCACCATCGGCTTCTACGGGATCCTCTCCGAGCTCTTCCACCCGAACCTGATCAGCGGGTCGCTGGGGGCGATCGCGATCGTGCTGGCCTTCATCGGCTCCAACAGCCTGCCGCTGAACGTCGGTGGCCTGCTGCTGATCCTGATGGGGATGGGCCTCTTCGTGCTCGAGCTGCACTTCACGAGCTACGGCTTCCTGGCCGCGGGCGGGGTGGTCTGCTTCCTGCTTGGCGCGTTTGCGCTGTACACCGGGGTGGACATCGACAACCCGGTGCAGGTCGCGGTCAGCCCGATCCTGATCGTGGGAGCGATTCTGCTCAGCCTCGCCTACTTCTTCCTGCTCGTGCGCGGGCTGCTCCAGATGCGCGCCAACAAGTCGACCACGCTCCCGATTGCAACGCTGGTGGGAGCCGGCGGCACTGCCCAGACGCTCATTGCGCCGACAGGCATCGCCTATGCTGGCGGGGAGGCGTGGTCGGCGCGCAGCCGTCACGGGGAGATCAAGCAGGGCCACCCGCTCCGCGTCGTCGGGGTCGAGGGGCTCGAGCTGATCGTCGAACCAGAGGAGAAGCATGGCTGACGCAGTTGCCGCGCGACTTGGCCCGGGGCCGATGGCTTCGGCACGGCCGAACGGCGTGGCCGTCGTGGACGGTGCCGGTGGCGTCCTTACTGCGTGGTTCCTCGATGGCGTCTCCGCCGAGCTGGCGGCCCGCGGCTACCCGGTGCAACGCGACCGTGTCCGTGACGCCACGGATATCGATCCGAACGTGCGCGTGGTGCTCAACGCGGTAAATGCGGAGGAGCCGCACAGTTTCCGACGACGTTCGAAGGAGATCTTCGTGG
>DATJIJ010000180.1:0-11463 GCA_035493355.1 Candidatus Methylomirabilota bacterium | reverse complement strand
CGGGAGGTCTCGCCAGACGTTCAGCAGCGCCTGCTGCGTCGCGTCCTCGGCGAGGTCGGTGTCGCGCAGGATCCTGTGCGCCACCGCATGGAGCCGATCGCCCACGGCCACGGCGAGGCTCGTGAAAGCCCCTTCGTCACCGTGCTGCGCTCGAATCACGAGTTCGGTATCCATGCCTCATCCGCATCGTGCACCGGTCAGTCCGGCGCGTTCACTCGGTATGGGCACGGTCGCGGCAGCGGCAACTCAATCTTCGGCCGACGGCGGTGATTCAACTCGCGAGCAGGTGGGATCGACTGCTCACGCCCTGGCGCGGAGCTCGTACTCCAGAGCGGCCGTCAGCTGCGCCGACGGGTCCTTCGTCGTGAACGGGCGGCCGCGGGCTCGGCCGGCGCATCCTGAGTGGGTTTCGGGGCCACGCTTGGGGCGGCGAGGCGTTCCCGGACGATCTCGCGGTGTGCGTCGCGTTCGATAGGGTCCGGCATCCAGCGGCGCTCGACCCAGCGGCCGAGGACCGGGACGCGCAGGAGCGCCTTTCTGATCGTCACGCGAACGCGATTGTAGCCCTGGCCCGGCGGCGACCCGCCGATCTGACGAGCGCTGCGCCCTAGGCCTGGAGCTCGTACTCCTTGCCCGCGGCGCGGCGACGGCCGTGCTGCGACAGGATCCGCTTGCGCAGCCGGATCGAGGAGGGGGTGATCTCCACCAGCTCGTCCGCGGCGATGAACTCGATCGCCGACTCGAGCGTCATCTGGCGCGGCGGGGTCAGGCGCAGCGCCTCGTCGTGCGCGTGGGTGCGCATGTTGGTGAGCTTCTTCTCCTTGGTGGGGTTCACGTCGAGGTCGCCGGGGCGGCTGTTTTCGCCCACGATCATCCCCTCGTAGACCTCCTCCCCGGTGCCGATGAAGAACTCGCTGCGTTCCTGGAGCGCGAAGATCGCGAAGGAGTTCGAGGTTCCGGCCCGGTCGCTGACGAGCACCCCCGATGTCCGATGGGTGACCTCGCCCGCCCAGGGGCCGTTCCCCTCGGCGATCTGGTGCAGCAGCGCGGTGCCCCGGGTCTCGGTCAGCAGCTGGCCGCGGTAGCCGATCAGTCCGCGGACCGGCAGCACGAACTCGAGGCGGACCCGTCCGTCGGCATCGGTCGACATCTGCTCCAGCTTCGCCTTGCGGCCAGCCAGCGCGGATTGCACCTCACCGATGAAGTCAGGCGGGATATCGACCGTGATGCGCTCGTAGGGTTCCAGCGTCTGGCCGTTGACCGTGGTCAGGATCACCTCGGGACGGCTCACCTGGAGCTCGAACCCCTCGCGTCGCATCTGCTCGACCAGGACCGCCAGCTGCAGCTCGCCGCGGCCTCGCACCTCGAAGGTGTCGCCGGTCTCGGTCGGGTAGACCTCGATCGAGACGTTGCCGAGGACCTCCTTGTCGAGCCGCGCCTTGATCTGCCGGCTGGTCACGTACTTCCCGTCGCGCCCGGAGAGGGGCGAGGTGTTCACGCCCAGGGTCATCCGGAGCGTCGGCGAATCGACGTCGAGGCGCGGCAGCGGCCGCGGGTCGGCCGGGTCCGTGATCGTGTCGCCGATGGTGACCTCCGGGATCCCTGCCAGCGCCACGATGTCGCCCGGTCCCGCCTCCTCGATGTCGACCCGCTCGATGCCGCGCGCGGTGGTGAGGCTGGTGACGGTGCCGTTCAGCGTCACCGTCCGGCCGGGCTCGACGGATCCATCGGCCCCCTCCGGCTCCTCGCGCACGATCGTGATCCGCTGACCGGGCTTCACGGTCCCGCTCCAGATGCGCCCGACCGCCATGCGGCCGACGTAGTCGTTTGCCGCCAGGTTGGTGACCAGCAGCTGGAGCGGCACGTCCGGCACGTACGACGGCGGCGGCGTCACCTCCACCAGCAGGTCGAGAAGCGGCACCAGGTCCGTCCCGGGCCGGTCGAGGTCGCGGGTGGCGGTCCCGAGCTTGGCGTTGGTGTAGACGACCGGGAACTCGATCTGGGCATCGGTCGCGCCCAGGTCCATGAAGAGCTCGTAGATCGCGTCGAGGACCTCGGCGGGCCGCGCATCGGATCGGTCGATCTTGTTGATGCACACGATCACGGGCAGGTGGCGGGCCATCGCCTTGGAGAGGACGTAGCGGGTCTGGGGGAGCGGTCCCTCCGCGGCGTCCACCAGGAGGAGGACGGCATCCACCATCAGCAGGCTGCGCTCCACCTCACCGCCGAAGTCGGCGTGACCGGGGGTGTCGACGATGTTCAGGTGAATCGCCCCGTAGTCGATGGTCGTCTGCTTGGCGAGGATGGTGATTCCCTTCTCCCGCTCGAGGTCGCCGGAGTCGAGGACCCGATCCACCACCGCCTGGTTGGCGCGGAACGCACCCGTCTGGCGCAGCAGGGCATCGACCAGCGTCGTCTTGCCGTGGTCGACGTGCGCGACGATGGCCAGGTTGCGCAGGTCTGGACGCGTGAGGCTGGCGGAGGGCGTGGCGAGAGAGGCGGGAGTCGTCATGGGACGCCCCGATTGTCGCACAGCGGCCGCCTCAGGCCCTTGTGGGCCTCAAGAGTCCCGCCCAGCGGGCCTAACGCCCAAGTTGGCCAAGATGATGCCGGCATCGTGGCGGGCGCGTGCACCGGGCGGGCAGAGCGGCCAATTTCGCGCCTGCCAGCCTTTCGAGCGACGCGAAGTCGGCCGTTGGGCCCGCTGCGCGGGAATCGGCGCCGCATGGCGAATCGGGCCACGACCGAGTTCGTCGCCGGATCGATCTGCGCAATCAGCACGTCCGAGACCCGTCGGCCGGGTCGATGCGCGTCACCGTCCCATCATTCACGTTCGTCACCCACCGCGAGCGCAAGCGCGCTTGCACCGACCTCGAAGCCGGCTGGGTCACGTACGTAGCGACCACGGCGTTCGTCAAGGTGGCAGATAGCACTAAGGGGCCAAGGTGGGCCAGTCACGCTACCGATCGTCACGGTCGTCACCACGCAGGCTCTTCGCGCCGTCAACGTCACCCCGGTCGGGCGAGAAGCCTACCGCGTGAACAGCGGGCTACGGGGACTCGGTCAATGATGAGACACTGGGAACGGTGACATGACCGATACGACAGTGCAGGTCTTCGTCGAATCGGAGGCGGGTTCGGACCTCCGACGGGTGTTCGACGAGACGACATTGGAGCTGCGATCCGAGCGCCGCGTCGCAGCTGCTTACCCGTTTCCCTACGGCTTCATCCCGGGCACGATTACAGACGACGGCAGTGCGGTCGATTGCTTTGTGCTGACTGCTGAGCGGATCCCGAGCGGCACGGTCGTGAGAGCCGAGCCAGTGGGGCTCCTGGAGCAGATCGAAAACGACGAAATCGACCACAAGGTCCTCGCGGTTCCAGCTGGTGAGAGCTGGTCAGTCGATGCCAGCCTTCAGGGCACCCTACGCGCCTTCATCAGCGACCTGTTCAGACCCTACGCGCACGATCGGGTCGAGATTGGTCGGATTCTCGGGGCCGATGTCGCCATCGCCTTTATTGCCTCGCGAGCACGCGGCGAGTAAAGCCGGCGGGTTTGGTGGTGGGATCGATCTTCTTGAGCTGGGGATGGCCCCCGGCGGTAAGGAACCACACGCCGTCCTCGCCGACGGCGACCGATGACTCACCCCCTGCACTCCCCTCGGGAATACGCTCGCTGGTGGCCACGATCTCGCCATTCACCTCGTCGATCCGCACGATCTGATTGGTGGAGCAGTTCCCAAGCCAGAGCGACCCAAATCCCACATCCATCGCCAGGCAGATCTCGCCGGTCAACGGAACCTCCGCCAGCACCGCCCCGGTGTGCCAGTCGTAGCGGCCCACTCCCGCGCCGACCCCGGCCACCCAGGCGGAGTCGCCGGCCAGCGTCACCCGGTCGGGCGAAGGGGTGGCTGCGATGTGCAGCGCGCTCGCGGCGTCCAGATCCTGCGACGCGGGCAGCGCCGGTCCGATGGAGGGTGATGGAGTTGCCTCGACAACGCTGGAAGCAGCGCTCGGCAGCACCGACGGGCTCGACGATGCCGTCGCGCTGCAACCGGCCATCAGTCAGCCACCAGGAGCAGGGCGACCGGTCGCGTCACTTCGGCGCCGGCAGCTGGAGGTCGCGTGCCACGGAATCGCGCAGGACCGAGAGCGGCAGGGCGCCGTGGCCCAGCACCGCATCGTGGAAGGCACGGATGTCAAACGCAGCGCCCAGCGCGCTCTCGGCCTCGGAACGGAGGCGCCGGATCTCGAGCTGACCGATCTTGTAGGCGAGGGCCTGGCCGGGCCAGCCGATGTAGCGGTCCACCTCGTTGGCGATGTTGTTGAGCCCCAGGGCGGTGTGCGCCGTCATGAACTCGATTGCCCTGCCGCGCGACCAGCCGAGCGCATGCATCCCGGTGTCCACCACCAGCCGCGAGGCACGCCAGGCGTCGTAGGAGAGCATCCCGATCCGATCGAGGTCGCCGCTGTACAGCCCCATCTCGTTCGAGAGCCGCTCGGCATACAGGCCCCAGCCCTCGACGAAGGCCGTCGTCTCGGCGTGCCGCCGGAAGGCGGGCAGCTGCGCCAGCTCCTGGCCGATCGCGACCTGGAGATGATGCCCCGGCACCGCCTCGTGGAAGGCCAGCGCCTCCGCCTCGTAGCGGGGCCGGGTCTCCGGCGCGTAGGTGTTGACGTAGTAGCGCCCCGGCCGGCTGCCGTCCTCCGGCGGCTCCCGGTAGTAGGCGATGGTCGAGTGTTGCTCCTCGTGCGCCTGCATCCGAACCACCTCGCACGCTGCCCGCGGCAGCCGCCCGAACCAGTCGGGAATCGCCGCGACCGCACGGGCCAGCGAGGCTTCGGCGACCGCCACGATCTCCTCGGCCGTCTGGAAGTGAACCGATGGATCCCCGCGCAGGGCGGCCAGCGTCGCTGCGAGGTCCGCTGTTCCGAGCACGCGGCCGCCGAGCTCGGTGATCTCGGCGTCGATGCGGGCGATCTCGGCGAGGCCGATGTCGTGGATCTCCTGGGGCGTGCGATCCGTGGTGGTGTGCGCGCGGGCCAGGCTGGCGTACGCCTCCACCCCGCCCGGCAGGTTGGAGATCCCGACGTGACCCTCGTCGCGGGCGCCGTCCACGACTTCATCGGCCAGGTAGGCGCGATACCGGGCGAACGCCGGCCGGAGGCCGTCGCGGACCGCTCCCGCCAGGCCGACCTCGAATGCGCGCCACGCCCCGTCACTCCAGCCGTCGTGCGCGGCCTGCAGGGGCGCCAGCAGCGGCCACTCCTCCAACGGTCGCTGGAGCAGCTCGTCCAGCTGTGCGATCACCCGTCGTACCGATCCCGCCACGGGGCGCTTCCCCTCGGCTGATCCGCGGCGCAGCTGCTCGATCTGCTGGTCCACCCACGGCCCCATCGCCCACCAGCGGGCGAGCATCGACTCCCCGTCGGCGACGTCGCGCAGCGGCTGGAACGAGGGGATGTCAAGGAAGCTCGTCTGCGGCCCGCTCATGGCATCGACGGTGTACGAGCGCGCATCGGCCGCGAGGATGGCGAGCCTGTCACCGACCGCCTGCGCGAGCGCCGCCTGGGTGAGCGCGGCCTCCGGATCGGCCTCGGGCGGGAGCGCCCCCACTGCGTCGCGAATCTCCTCGAAGCGGCGGATCAGCGCGGCCCGACCGGCGGGCGTGAGGTCGCTCAGGCGGTCCCCGTAGCGGTGCTCCCCAATGGCGGTGCCCTGTGCCGGATCAGCCGCGAGGGCGGCGTCCCAGAACTCCTCGGCGAGACGATCAAGGTCGGCCGTCACGCGGTCGCCATCACCGCGCGCTCGGCGAGCGCGATGGGCAGCGTGCCCGCGCCGGTGATCGCGTCGTGGAAGTCTCGCAGGGCATCGAAATCGGCGATCGAGGTGCCGCGCGCAGCCAGGAACTGGTCGCGGATGCGGAGGATCTCGAGGCAGCCGGTGAGGTACGAGCTGGCCTGGGTCGGCCACGAGCAGTAGCGGGTGACCTCGGCGATGGCGGTCGGCTCGGTCATCGAGGAGTGCTCGAGCATGAACTGCACCGCCTCCTCGTGGGTCATCTCGCCGAGGTGCAGGCTCGTATCGACCACGATCCGCGCCGCGCGGAAGAGGGTTGCCTCGTACTGGTAGAGGACGTGCCGCGGGTCGTCGTAGAAGCCCGACTCGCGCATCATCCGCTCCGCGTAGAGGGCCCAACCCTCCGCGAAGTAGCTCGTCCCGAACACCTGGCGCACCGCCGACGGGTTCAGCTTGGCCATGACCAGGTGCCAGTGATGCCCGGGGTAGGCCTCGTGCACCGATGTCGACGGTATGCTCGGATACGAGTTCGATTCAAGCCGCTTTGCGATCTCCGCCTCGCTCGCCTCGTCCGGCGGATACGGGACGAAGAAGTGCCCGCGCATCGAGTCGGAGAAGGGTGGCGGATCCTGGTAGGAGGCCACCGCCAGCACTGGCCGCTGGAATGGCGGCGACGGCTCGACGCTGCACTCCTCCCCCGCCGGGAAGCTGACCAGCCCCTTGTCGCGGAGGAAGGCGCGTGCCCTGGCGGTCCAGTCCTCGTAGCCCACGCGCATCGCCTCCGGATCGGCGGGGCGGTCGTGGTTCAGCTCCAGGACCAGGGCGTGCCAGTCGTCGTGGCCAGCAATCTCCTGCGCCGTGGCCCGCATGTCGGCGGTGAGGCTGTCGATCTCGCCGCGAGCTCGCTCCCGCAGCTCCCGGGCCGTCGTGCCGAGCAGCTCGGCGTCGCGCAGCACGGCGTCGTAGCGCGCTTCGCCGAACGCCCAGTCACCGGTGGCGTGGGGCTCCATCTCCTCGAGGAAGTCCGCGTAGGCCTCCAGCGCATCGCCCGCCTCCGCGCCCGCCGCCACGAGCCCGTCGCGGTTGGCAGGGTCGACCTGGGCCGGCAGCAGGTCTCGCGTGTAGTCGGCGCCGGCACGCGCCTGGTTCACGGCACGCTTGAGGAGGAGCGCCGGCACGAGGTCGGGGCGAAGGTTGGTGCGCGCCTCCGCCAGCTGGGCGGGCATCCCGCGGAGGCGCCCGATGGCGCTCTTGACCAACTCGGGCTCCGGACGCAGCCGATGGAGGAAGAGGATGAAGACGCCCTCCAGGCCCGGGTTCATGTAGGTGTCCGGGCTGCGGCGCCAGATCTCCCACTCGTCGTAGATCGCACGCTCGGTGAGGCTGGCAATCAGCAGGTCGCGATCGATCGCCTCGTCGAAGGTGAGGCTCGCCGCGTCAACTCCCCGGAAGCGGGTCAGCCACGCATCGTCCGACACTCGACGGCGCTCGAATGCGTCGGCCGAGAGATCGTCGAGCAGGTCGTCGTACTTCGCAAGGCCAAGGGCGCTGGCCTGGACCGGGTGCTCGGCGTGGTATTCGGCGAGGAACTCGGCGGCAAGGTCAGAGAAGGTGCTCACGGTTCTACCTCGAGCGCGGAGGACAGTGCCGCTCCGCATCGGCTTCCAGTGGCATGCGCATCGGCGACCCTTGACCCCCCTTGGCCGCCGTTACGCGCATTCTAGGCCGGTCAAAGCGGCCTGACCACGGGGGTCGGCTATCCTTCGCGGAGATGGGTGCCACCGAGACCGTCGACCTCTTCATGGAGCTGATCAACGACGACCGCCGCGAGGACGCGATCGCCCTCTTCGCCGAGCACGCCGTGCTGGGCATCTCCGTCCCCGGCTCCGATGAGCGCACCAACCTGCGAGGCCGCGACAAGGTCGGCGGCTGGTTCGTGCGCGCCGGCGACGGGTTCCGGATGTACGCCAACGACGGGCGCAGCATGGGCTCGAGCTACATCGCCGATCTCACCGTCATGCGCCCCGGCGTTCCTTCGATGCACGTGGAGGCGAACTTCCGGGTCGAGGACGCCCACATCGTGAGCCTCTTCCTGCAACCGTTGTAGCGCCCGGCTACGGCTTGCCGTGTCCCTTGCCCTTCCCCGGGCCAGCTCCGCCGCCACTGCTTCCGGCTGACCCCGGCGGAGACGCGCACGCGTCGATGAGGTCGGCAACCCGCGCCTCGGCATCGGACTGACCCAGGCCATCGACCGCGCTCGGGTCAAGCGTCGCCCCGCAGGCGTCGCTGTAGTCCGCCATCAGGGTGGCGAGCCATGCGGGCACCGGTGACGCGCTGGCGCCCTTCTGCTCGGGTGCGCCGGATGCGGGTCCGCCGGGCCCCAGCAGGACCGCCGCCAGGAGGATCGCAAAGAAGAGGCCAGTCGCGGCGAGCGCGAACGGCACCCCGCTGCGCCATCGGCGAACCACATCCTCCTCCTCGGTCGGCTGCGCCACCGCGACAGCCACGGGAATGGCCCGCGTCTCGGCGTTGGGGTCCGCCGGAGGCATGCTGTGGAAGGCCCGCAGCGTGCTCGCGACCATGGCCGCCCCTGCCGGCCGCTGCGCCGGATCGTTCGCCAGACATGCACGCGTGACGTCGGCCAGGGTCGGGTCGATGCCCGGCATCGCCGGCGGCCCGGCAGCATGCGCCTGGGCCAGCAGAAGCGGCGCCGTCGCCTGGAACGGCGGGAGTCCGGTGAGCATCTCGAAGAGGACTGCGCCCAGCCCGAAAAGATCCGTCCGCGGGCCAACCTCACCTCCGGCAAGCTGCTCCGGGGAGATGTAGGCGGGCGTCCCAACCACGGTCCCCGTCTGGGTCAGGCGCTCGGCCGCGGATTCGAGGGAGTAAGCGATGCCGAAGTCGGCGAGATTGGCATGGCCGTCTCGGTCGATCAGGATGTTCGACGGCTTGACGTCGCGATGGATGATCCCGTGCCGATGGGCCTCGGCGAGGGCGTCAGCTACATCGCTGCCGATGCTCGCCGCAACCTCGGGTGCCAGAGCGCCGTCGCGCTCGAGTCGCGCGCTCAGCGACTCCCCCTCGATCAGCTCCATGATGAGCGCCGGGGTATCCGCGTCGGTGACCACGTCGTAGGTCTGCACGATGCGGGGATGGCGGAGCGAGGCGACCAGCCGCGCCTCCTCGGCCAGGCGGCGCCGCGCCGGCTCGTCGGCGACCAGGTGCGGGTGCAGGAGCTTCACCGCGACAGGGCGATCGAGCTTCTCGTCTCGGGCGCGCCAGACCTCTGCGCTGCCACCACGAGCCAGCCGTTCCTCAAGCAGGTAGCGGCCGTCGATGCGAATGGGCTCAGTGGAGTCCGTCATGGGCAGGTGTCGATGATGGCGTTTCCCGATTGCAGCCTGGCTCCCGCAGTATGCGCCGATCGTTGCAGCGGGCTCTCAGGACCGTCCGGCCCGGACTATGGGAAGAGGTCCAGCTCCCGATCCATCACGAGCGCAGCCGCCCCGCTCTCCCCCGCCGTGTGCTCGTATCCGCGGACGATCACCACCGGCCGGCGCGTGACCTTGCCGCCGGCCAGATCGGCGGCCGAGGCGAGCTCGTCCGCCACCGCGATGACCGTCGAGTGCATCAGGCGGCCGTCGGCGTCCTCCGTGCCGCGCAGGTCGACGAGCGCCTCCAGGCCCGCGCACCCGATCGCCACGTTGACGATCCCGTTCCGCCAGGGACGCCCGAAGGAGTCGCTGACCACGACCGCGGGCCGCACCCCGGTCAGCTCGCCAAGCCGATCGCGCAGCCCGCGCGCGGACGCGTCTGCATCCTCCGGCAGCAGGGTTGCGACGTCGTCACGACCAACGTTCGAGAGGTCGACTCCGGCGTTGGCGCACACGAAGCCATGGCGCGTCCTCGAGATGATCAGTCCGCCCGGAGCCATCCGCAGCACCTCGGCGCTCTCCTGCAGCACCAGCTCGACCTGCCGCGGATCCTTCCCCCACTGCGCCGCCCAGGCCTCCGCCTCTGGGCGCGGGGTGATGGAGGCCAGGTCGACCACCCTGCCCTCAGCCTTGCTGACGACCTTCTGGGTGACGACGAGGACGTCGCCTGCCTCCAGGCCGATGCCGGCGTCGCGAAGCGCCGCCGCGATCATTCCGGCCAGGTCGTCGCCCGGCCTGATCTCCGGGACGCCGTCCAGCGCGATCAGCGAGATCACGCCGCGTCGCCCAGCTCGATCCAGCGTGCGAGGTCGGCAGGGGTGTCCAGGTCGAAGGCGAGCCCCGGCCGATGCACCTCGGTGATAGTGACGCCGGCGCTCGCAGCCTCGCCGAGGTGCGCGTCGAAGGATCCGACGCCGAATCGGAACCCGATCGCGTCCGGCGGTCGCAGGGCGAGGCCGTTCGTGCCACTCCCCGCCCGGTCCGGGGCGATCGCCACGCCCCGCCGATCGGGGACCGCGTCGACGAGCGCCGCCACGTCAGCGGCTCCGAGGTTGGGAAGGTCGCCGTGCAGGACCACGAGCGTCTCGATGCGGTCCGCGATCGCTTCGTCCCGTGCCTGCTCCAGGCCGGCGTTGAGCCCCAGTCCACGCTGCACCACGAGCCGCGCGCCCGCCTCGGTCACGAGCGGTGCGAGCGCCTCCGATGGGGTGATGACGACCACGTCGCCGCACGCCTCGTGGGCGACGCGCAGGACCTGCTCGAGGAGGCGTCGCGCCAGTGCCTCGCGCTCACCGTCGTCGAGCACCGGCGAGAGGCGGGTCTTGGCGGCGGAGAGGCCACGGTGCGGCACGATGATCCGGGCGCTCACCGGCTGAGCATACCCTCGCCCAGCTCGAGGAGCGCTCGCGCCAGTCGGGCGCGACCGTCGTCATCGGCCATCACCGTCGGCAGCACGCTGACCCCCATCCCAAGTGCCTCGATGGCCGGGGCGAGGGCCGCATCGGCCTCGTCGATCACGAAGCGCTCGACCAGCCCCTGGTAGATGCGCGCGACCCCGAGGGCGCTCGACTCGTGCCCGAGCGAGGTCAGCATCCGGTCCGCCGGTCCGCGCAGCGCCTTCCCGGCGACGATCCCGCTGACGCCCACCCGGGGCGCCGGCGAGGCGACGAGCGCCTCGCGCATCCCGGGAATGGCCAGGATGGGACCGATGCTGACGATGGGATTCGACGGCCCGATCACCACCAGCTCGGCC
This sequence comes from Candidatus Methylomirabilota bacterium, assembly GCA_035493355.1. Classification (GTDB taxonomy): domain Bacteria; phylum Chloroflexota; class Limnocylindria; order QHBO01; family QHBO01; genus CF-167. The sequence goes on along the minus strand of DATJIJ010000180.1, from coordinate 477 downwards.
GTCGCCAGCGCCACGAGGGCAGCGGGGCTCGGTCGTGCGGCATCCGCTCCCTCGAAGCGCACCGCCCGCACCGCGTCCCGCTGCCGGCGCTGCACGAAGTAGTCCTGGAAGTCCAGCTCGCCGGCATCGGTCATGAGCTTGGTGCGCAGCCGGTCGTTGGTCGCCGGCACGAGGTGGGTGGTCACTCCCAGTGCGCCGGCCAACTGGGCAGTGGCATCGGTGAGGGTTGCGCCGCCGGCCATCAGCTGCGCGCGCTGGACGTCGGTGGCCATGTCTGCATCGCCGATCCGGAACCAGGTCTCGGCGCCATACCGCTCCAGCAGTCCCATGGCCGTATAGGTGTCGCCGGCCACGCCCCAGCCCTGCTCGCGGTTCGCCAGGCCGGCCAACGTGTACATGATCGTGTCGAGGTCCGGGCAGACGAGCAGGCCGTGATGCTCTGCATCGTCCCCAACGTTGACGATCACGCTCAGGTCG
>DATJIJ010000179.1:0-3970 GCA_035493355.1 Candidatus Methylomirabilota bacterium | reverse complement strand
TCCGTTGTCGATCGCCCAGAGCAGGTGGATGCCGGCCAGTCCGACATCGATGCAGCGTGCCTCTGCGGCCTCCTTCGCCGCGCCTTCCAAAAACGTCCCGTCGACGCGCTGTGCGTAGGCTGCGCATACCGTCCCGGCTCGCAACCCCGCGAGTCCCGCCAGCACAAAGAGTGCCGACGACTCCATCTCGAGGTTGGAAACGCGTTGGTTTCGCAGCTCCTCCGCGAGATCAGGATAGCGAACCGGGAGCGTGCGCATCGCCCTTCCCTGCGGAGCGTAAAACCCGCTCGCCGTCGCTGTCATCCCAACGTGGTACGGAGCACCCGTCTCGATGCATGCCGCCTCGAGGGCCCAGACCACGTCGCGATGGGCGATGGCGGGGTATCCGGGGTGTACGTAGAAGTCCGTCGTGTTCTCGAGCCGGACCGCCCCGATCGACACGATCAGGTCGCCGAGGTTGATCTCCGGCTGGAGGGCGCCGCTCGAGCCGATGCGGATCAGGGTGGGCCGATCCGTGATCTCCATCAGCTCGGCGAGCACGATCTCGACGTTGTCGGTGCCCATCCCCGTGGACATGGCGGACAGCCGCATCCCCTGGTACATCCCCGTCGCGGTGGTGATCTCCCGGTTGCTCCGATTGAGCTCGACCGACTCCCAGCGGGACGTGACCTTGGCGACGCGTCCCGGATCGCCCACCAGGACGATGTACTCGGCCAGCTCACCACGCTCCAGGGCGATGTGGTACTGGCGGTTGCCGGTGTGCGGCGCGTCGGCGCTGGAGAGATCGGTCAAGGCGTCGTTGAGCTCCTCGTGCGTGCTGGGACGCTCAGGTCGGCGGGAGTATACGCCGCTCCTTTCGAGCGTCCGCCGCCTCGGAATGCAGCACGGAGAGACGTGGGAGGGCGGGCGCGTCGTCATCGGGGCGTGGTCGGCGGCCGAACCAGGCGGCCAGCCCGGCGAGAGCGACGAGCCCCATCCCCGACACGACCAACCCTCCGCCCGGGGTGGTCGGGGTGGGATCGGACACCGCGTCCTGCGCCGTGGCCACCAGCTGCCGAGAAGGGGCCGTTGGGATGGGGCGTGCCAGGATCGGGATCGTCTGGGGGACGGCCGAGGCAGGGGCCCGGCCCTGCAGCACATCGGGCAGGTTGCCGGTGGACGACGAGCGCTGCGCCACCTGGCCGCTCGCGCAGCATCCGCTCGACTGGCTCGAGCTGACGATCGGCGAGGCGAGCACGCGGAGGTCCGCCGCCACGCGTGGCCAGAGGCGATAGCCGCTCGTGGGAGCCGAGCCGGTCGTCTCCTGGGCCAGCACCGCCCGCAGCTCCAGCCACGCGCCGCGAGTCAGCGAGGCGGCGCTGATCCCGGCGCCCGTATCGATCGTGACTCGGATCTGCCCGGAACCGTCGTCCATCGCAAAGGACACGCTCCCGCCTCGCGGCTTGCTGATCGCCGAGCTGATGGCGCCGCGGACGATCACCAGCCGCGCCTCCTCGCCCTCGCCGAGCGCGCCGGTCGCGCGACGCTCCGGCTCCGGTTCGGCCTGCGTGCCGAGGTACAGCGGCGGAACCGAGACTCGCAGGCTGAGCATCCCCGCCTTGGTCGCGCGCATGCCCTCCAGCTCGACCAGCTGGCCGAGGGCCAGGCTGCCGACATCGGTGCCGATCCGGATCAGGATCGCCGATGTCGCGTCCTGAACCACCGCGCTGCCGGCCTCGATCAGGCCTGACTGGGCCGTCACCACGCCGCGAATCCGCAAGTGCGTCCCGGTGGCGGCGCTCCGTGCCTCCTCGATCGAGACGAGCGGCGACGATGGGCTCGCCGATGCGGTCGCCGAGGGGACTGTCGATGCGGACGGGATCGGCGTGGCCGATGGCGCCGGCGACGGCGTGGGGGTCGCCGTCGTGATGGGGACGATCGCCACCAGGTCGCCCGGATCGCGGGGCTGGACGCGGAAGCCGGAGGTCCCGGTGCCGCTCGAGTCGCGCTGGCCGACGACCCCGATGAGCGTCAACCCAACGCCGCGCGCCCAGGACGAGGCGTCGATCCCGGTTGCCGTCCCGACGAGCACCCGGACCGGGCCGCTGCCGTCGTCGAGGTCCCAGGCGAGGCCGCTGCTGAGCGTCGTGACCGAGCTGCTGATCACCCCGGTGATCTCGACCAGCTGTCCCTCCAGCGCCTCACCGATGGTTCCCGTCCCGGAATCCATCGCCAGCGGGTCGGTCCCGCTGCCCAGGCTCAGGATCGTCGCGGCGTTCGCTCGGACCGTGCGCTGCGCGTACCGATCGTCGACGGTCCCGGTCACGCGCAGCCGCTCGCCGCGGCCGAACGCTCCGTCCGAGAGGAGGATGGCGATGCCGCCCGTGGCGTCGACCAGGTAGCCACCGCCATCCACGAAATCGCTGGCGGTGAGCGTCACACCCTCGACCGTCACCGTCGTCCCGTCGGGCTGCGAGCGCGCCTCGGCGATCGAGAGTGGCGAGGGCGTTGGGATCGGCGTCGGCATCGCAGTTGTGCTCGGGCTCGCGGTCGGCGTCGGCGAGGCGGTTGGGATCGGCGTTTCGCTGACCGTGGGCTGAACGGTGGGCTCGACGGTCGGACTGACCGTCGGTTGCTCGGTGCCGGTGGGGCTCGGCGTCGGAATCGTCGAGGCTGTGGCTGTGGGCACCGGACTTCCGCTCGCGATGGGCGCCGAGCCGCTGTTCTGCGGGTCGGGGACGGCCTGGATGACGAAGTCGATGAGGTTGTCGTCCGTGTCCTGGCCCGATCCCCCAGTTCCGCCGGGAAGCCGCTCGAGGCTGCTGCCCGCGGCCGGGGCTGGCGCGGGGCGTGTCTCGAGCCACGAGCTCGCGGCGTTCCCCCAGCCCACCGCGTCGATCGCGGTCGTGGCGCCAATCACGCGAAGTGCGACGCTGCCGCCCGTCGCGGCGAGCCCATTCGCGTAGGCGACATCGGCGAGGCCGGCGAAGATGCCACCTCCATTCGCCAGCAACAGGTGCGCTCCGGGCTCGAGGCCGGGAGCTCCGGTGGCCCAGGCCGCCTTGCGCGTCACAGTCGCGCCGCTGGCCGTGACGTAGAGCACCTCCAGCCCTTCGAGCGGCATGGCGGTCGAGGTTGGGTTGTACAACTCGATGAACTCGTCCGAGGCGCTCGCGCCGCCCGTCATGACCTCGCTCACCACCAGGTGCGCCGCCGCCGCAACGAGTGGCTCGGCGGTCGCGCCGGCATCGTCCGCCAGGGGGATGGCGATGGCGTGATCGATGGCCAGCACGAGCACGAGGATCGACGCCAGACCGGCCAGCCACCGGTGGGCGACACGGGGAACAGAGCGGACGACGGGCACGGCACACCTCGATGGCGGGAGGCGCGCAGGTGCCGACAGGGTGAGCGGCGCGAGGTTACCGGTGGCTTAGCCCGTGCTTACCGATCCCGCGTACAATCGCCGCCCATGTCGAAGAAGAGCGCCGCCCAGCAGGACGCCGAGCGCCGCGAGGCGCGCCGCCGCGCTCGCCTGCAGGCGCAGGGCCGCATCGACGAGGAGGAGCAGGAGGAGGTCGAGGCCGCGCCCGCCCGCCGACCATCGACCCCGCTGATCGAGCGGCTCTTCCCGCCGGCGGCGCCGCTTCCCGGCAAGGGGGATCCCTTCGCCGGCTTCACCTACACCGGGCGGCTGCGACCCGTCGTCGCCAGCCTCTGGCTGATACCCCGGAACCTCTTCGCGGGGGTCGGGATGGGCGTCCTCTGGGCGGCCGCGTACATCCTGGTCGACCAGTACGCCGGGACCACCATCGGCAGCATCGCGTCGTTCGCATCGTTCGGAGCCCTGGTCGCCGCGGGCTGGATCGGCTGGCAGCGACCCTGGCTGTACGGCCTTGCCGCTGCCGCCATCGGCTACCTCCTGTACGCCCCGTACTTTCTGTACGCGCTCTCCAAGGCGCCCGCGACCACCCTCCCGATCACCGGATCCCAG
>DATJIJ010000178.1:0-20404 GCA_035493355.1 Candidatus Methylomirabilota bacterium | reverse complement strand
AATCCCGACAGGACCGGGACCACGAACAGGAAGATCATGATCGTCCCGTGCATCGTGAAGGCCTGGTTGTACGTCCGCTCGTCGAGGAACTGGAGCCCGGGGACGGCCAGCTCGGAGCGCACCAGCAGGGCGAGGATCCCGGCCGCGAAGAAGAACGCGAACGAGTTGACGATGTAGAGGATCCCGATCTTCTTGTGGTCGACCGTCGTCAGCCACTCCATCACCCAGGAGCGGCGGTAGCCCTCGGAGGTCGGGGTCAGCGCAGTGGTTGCCATCGGTCCTTGCTCGCCTCGCGCACTACTTGACGGTCAGGGTGCCGGTCATTGCCGGCCCCGGGTGGAAGTCGCAGACGAAGGTGTACTCCCCTGCTTCGAGGGCATTCACCAGGTAGGTCACCGTCTTCCCCGGACCGGTGACCGCCTCGCCCTTGAAGAGCTCCTTGTCGTCCTTGTTGTAGATCCCCACGTTGTGCTCGACGGCATCATCGTTGGTGACCTCGATCTTGAAAGGCTGACCCGCAGCCACCTCGAGGTCCTTCGTGTCGAAGGCGACGTTGGCGGCGCCAAGCTTGAGCACGGGGGCGTCCGCGCCGACCGATGGCGGTGGCGGCGACTCGCCGGAACGGGTCGCCTCCATCCACTTGTCGAAGTCCGCGCGTGACATCGCCTGCACGCTGAAGGTCATCTGGGCGTGGAGGTCCCCGCAGAACTCGGCGCACTGCCCCGCGTAGGTCCCCTTCTCGGTGACGGTGAACTCCAGCTCGTTCGGCTTCTTCGCCTCGGGCAGCGGGACGAGGTCCCGCTTCACCAGGAAGGCAGGCACGAAGAACGAGTGGATCACGTCGTTCGAGATGAGCCTGAGGTGAATCGGCTCGCCGACGGGGAGCACCATCACGCCGCCGCTGCGCGCCGTCCCCTGCACGATGACGTCATTGGTCGGATCGTTGTCGTCGTCGAGGTAGTGGAAGACCCAGGACCACTGCTTCCCCTCGACGTCGATGCTCACGCCTGGATGTGCCGCGGCCTTCGAGATCGAGTTCAGGGTCAGCGTCGAGAGGACGAAGAGGACGAGGACGATGACGGTCGGGATCAGGGTCCAGATCACTTCGACGAGGTTGTTGCCGTGGATCTGGGTTGGCAGCCGGTCATCACGGCGGCGGTAACGGACGACCGAGTAGAGGATGAAGCCCTCGACCCCCACGAAGACGATGGCGCCCATCACGAGCACCACGTTGTAGAGCCAGAAGACCTCCTTGGCCTCCTTCGTGTGCGGCTCGGACGGGACCATGCCGCACGCCGTGGCGACGAGGACCAGCGCGAGCAGGGCTCCGGCGCGAAGGAGGACCCGAATCCGCGTTCGGGCCATCGGTCGTGACATCAGCTCGTCTCGAGGCTCCTCATCGTGGACGAGGACGCGGCTTGTCTCGAGGCTCCGCGTCCGACTCGGTCCCTCCATCGGGGGCACGTCCACCGAGGCGGCGGCACGCGCGGCGTATTGTACCGATGCGTCCCAGGCGGCGCACCCCTCCGTCGGTGCACCCTCGCCGGCGATCAGCGGGTCAGCTTGCTGGCTGCGGGCACTCCGACGGCTCGTCGGGAAGCTGGAAGCGGACCGTCACCTGGTACCTGTGCTCGCCCTTGGCGAAGCGCGTCTGCTGGTTGGCGTTGCCGAGCGCCGCGTACCAGTCCTTGGCCTCCTGGCCGCTCACCACGCCGCAGCGGATCGTGCCGTCAGAGGCGGGAGCGCCGAAGGATGTGGGGTCGCCGTCGACCGGCCAGTCGACGATCACATTGCCGATGCCGCTGTCGTCGGGAGGATCTGCGTCGGCGTTGCGAACGAGGAGTCGCAGCGCCTCGGGCACGAAGGGCTTCCAGCCCGCGTCCACCCAGGAGCTCGCCGGCAGCTGCGCATCCAGGTTGCCAAGCTCGTCGGCCAGCCTGGAGAGGGTTCGATGGGCGGCGAGCTCTTCCGCCGAGATGCCGGGGTAGTTTCCCTCCGGCACGAGTCCGCCGAGGGCAGCGACCCTGATCGTCACGTCCTTCCCCTCGGCGTGCAGGGTGAAGATCGTCTCGCCACCGTCCGCGACGAAGTTCGCGGCTCCAAGGTACTCGGCGCTCTGGCTGAAGAGGCCGGTGCGAGCCACCTCGTTGAGAACCGCCTGCACGCCCGCCTCGGTGAGCTTGCGGACGTTCACGGCCGGCAGCGCGGGACCGGGGAAGAGGTCGATCTGGGCGCCCGGCACGATGACCCGACCATCGCCGGTCATCGTGAACTGGGGAAAGCTGGTGAGGAAGAAGTCCCGGATCATCCCGCCGCCGAACTCGATCCGCAGGACCATGTCGTCGCCGGGCGGATGAGCGATCGGTCCGGGGGAGCCGCCGGAGCCCTGCGAGCACGCGGAGAGGAGGAGCGAGAGGACGAGGGCGGCAGGCGCCAGCGGTCGGGCGATTCGTGTCATGGGCGTTGGACGCATGAAGCGGCGCACGGGTTCCGTCGCACGGGCACCCGACGACGCAGGCGGCGAGAATGCGTCCGTCATGCGCAGCAGGCTCCCCGCTCTCCTGATCGCCAGCCTGGCCGTCGCCATTCCGGCGAGCACAATGGCCCACGGCGACGAGCCGCCCGCGCCGACCGTCCCGGGGGTCCTCCTCGAGTGGCGATTCGAGCCGGTCGTATTCGCTGCCTTGCTGATCGCGGCCATCGGCTGGGCGATCCTCACGCGACGGGTGGCCGCGAGGCACCCCGACCACCCCCATCCGGCCTGGCGCGGCGCTGCGTTCCTCGGCGGCCTGGCGACCCTGGCAGTGGCCCTGATGTCCCCCATCGAGGCCTACGAGGGGTCCCTCTTCAGCGTGCACATGCTCCAGCACATGCTCCTGGAGCTCGTGGCGGCCCCGCTGCTCCTGCTCGGGGCGCCAGCGACGCTGGCGCTGCGCGCCGCGTCGCCATCGGTGCGGAGCGGTCTGCTGGCCGTCCTGCACAGCCGGGCGGTGGCCGTCCTCTCGTTCCCGCTGCTGGCCTGGGTCCTCTTCGCGGCCGTCAACTGGGGCTGGCATTTCAGCACGCTCTACAACCAGGCACTCGAGACGCCGTGGCTGCATGACCTGCAGCACCTGACCTTCCTCGGGGCGGCGCTCCTCTTCTGGTGGCCAGTCATCGGCGCAGATCCAGCCCGATGGCGGCTGCCCCACCCGGTGCGCCTCTTCTACCTCTTCCTGGCGATGCCCCAGAACTCGTTCCTGGGGATCACGCTGATGAGCGCTCCAACCGCGCTCTACCCGCACTACCTGACCAACGTCCGCGACTGGGGGCCGACGCCGGCCGTCGACCAGAGCATTGGGGGGATGCTGATGTGGGCCGGCGGCGACGTGGCTTTCCTGCTGGCGATGGGGTTCGTGGTGGCGGCCTGGGTGCGCTACGAGGACCGGCGCACCGCTCGAGCCGATGCGCGCGAGGACGCCCGACTCGCCGGCACGCCTCCGCCTACCGACTGAGCGTCAGCCCGGGGCGAGCCGCAGCAACGAATCGGCGGCGACCGCCGCGAAGAGCAGGGTCAGGTAGCTGATCGAGAAACGGAAGAGGCGGATCGCGGCACGGCCGTCGCCCAGGTCGCGCATCACCCGCAGCGAGTACCAGACGAAGGCTGCTCCCAGGACGACCGCCGCCACGAGGTAGATGAGGCCCATCCGTGCCGCCGGGAAGAGGAGCAGCGATACCACGACCAGCAGGATCGTGTAGATGACGATCTGGCGCGCCGTCTCCGCCTCGCCGCGCACGACCGGCAGCATCGGCACGCTTGCGGCCGCGTAGTCGCCCCGGTAACGGAGCGCCAGGGCCCAGAAGTGCGGCGGCGTCCAGTAGAAGACGATCGCGAAGAGGACCAGCGCCGGCACCTCCACCGTGCCGGTCACCGCCGCCCACGCCACGAGCACCGGCACGCAGCCCGCGGCCCCGCCGATGACGATGTTCTGCGGCGTCGAGCGCTTCAGCCACATCGTGTAGACGAAGACGTAGAACGCGATCGCGCTGGTGGCGAGGAGCGCCGAGAGGAGGTTCACCGTCACGGTTAGCCACACGAACGACAGGACGCTCAGCGCGATCCCGAAGGCCAGGGCGCGGGCGGGAGCCACCGCGTGCCGGGGCAGGGGCCGATGACGCGTGCGGCGCATCAGGTCGTCGATGTCGCGGTCGAGGTACATGTTGATGGTGTTGGCACCGCCCGCCGCCAGCGAGCCACCGAACACCACCGCCGCCATGAGCCAGATCGATGGCACGCCACGCTGGGCGAGCACCATCGTCGGGACAGTCGTCACCAGCAGCAGCTCGATGATGCGCGGCTTGGTGAGCGCGAAGTAGGCGCGGATCGTCTCAGTCGCAGTCGAGGACGGCACGCCCTGATTCGAGGCCGCCTTGGCCACCGGGGAGCGGCGCAGGGCGAGGTAGAGGAGGACGAGCGTGGCCCAGAGGGCGGTTCCGACCGCCAGGTGCGGGACGACGAAGAGGGCCGAGAGTCGTGACCAGACGTTGGCCGCGCCCAGCGCGACCTGGACCACGACGAGGACCACCGCCAACCCGGCGAGCCGTCGCGTCCGCGGCACGGTGACCGACTGCCGCACGCGACGGGCAGACCAGACGACCAGGACCGCGACGACCACCGCCAGGAGCCGATGCCCGAGCTGGATCACCTCGGGGCTGGCCAGGGTGGCGGGCCAGAGGCCGCCGTCCATGAGCGGGAAGTCCGGAAAGGCGAGGCCCGAGCCGGTGCCGGCCACCCAGGATCCCAGCAGCATCTGGGCGAGCACGGCGGCGCCCGTGGCGATCACCAGCCCGCCGGGCAGCCCGGGAGCCGGAGAGGGCAACGATCCGTTCGTGGCGCGGTCCGCGATGAGGATCGTCAGCGCCAGCACCGTCAACGCCATCGCGAGGTGGGCGGTCACCAGCTCCGCGCGCAGCTGCTGGATCACGACCTGGCCACCGAGCAACGCCTGCAGGATGACGAGGACGCCGGCGACCAGGGATGCCACGAGCAACGGACGATCCCGACGCCGCGCGGTGAAGAGGGTGATCAAGCCCACCGCCGCGACCAGCGGTCCGACCGCGATGGCCGCGACCAGCCGATGGCTGTGCTCGATCCAGGCGTGGAGCTCTGCCGGTGGCGTCCACTCCCCGAAGCAGAGCGGCCAGTCCGGGCAGCCGAGGCCCGAATCCGTGGCACGAACGAGACCGCCGACCACGATCAGTACGTAGGTGGCGATTGCGGCGGCGACGGCGAGCTTCGCGAATCGGTTCAACGAGGTCCTCGAACCACGCCGCGTCGGCGGTTCTGCGTCAGGGCCGGGAATGGTGCCGGCATGATACCGAGCCGGGTGGATCCAGTCACGCTCCGGCGCCGGTGCGCGCCAGCCGGCGTTCGGCGGAGCGCGCGGCCGGGACGTGGCGCAGCGGGTCCGGCACCAAGGGCAGCAACCGCCGGCAGGCGGCGGCGAGGAGCTCGACGCCGCGCTCCCGCCCCGGCGACCAGCCGATCCCGTATCCCCGCCGGATCTCGGCGGGGAGCACCGACAGCGAGACGAGGTGGGCGAGGTCCCAGACCGGGCGCGGCGGGAAGCGGGTCGGGTAGAGGACGGCGGGCGCGAGCGCGCGGGCAGTAGGAGAAACCCGCACCTCGCCGTCGCGTATGAGTCGGTCCATCTCGACGCGAAGCTCTTCGAGCGTTCCCGGGAGGGCCGCCTCCGGGATGCCGAGGCGGTGCGCGATCATCGCGGCCTCGGCGTAGTACGCCTCGGCATCTGTCTCCGAGAGCGGAGTCACGAAGCGGTCGTAGACCCTGATGGCGGTGTCGACCAGCGTGGCGTGGACCCACAACAGCAGGGTCGGGTCCAGCGCCCGGTAGGCCTCGCCGGTCTCGGGCACATGGCCCTCGACAGTGGCGTGAATCGCATTCATGCGGCGGAGCGCCCGATCCGCCTGCGCTGTCGTGCCGAAGACGACCGCGTAGGTCGCGGCCAGGGTGCGGCGCAGCCGCGCGAAGGGATCGGCCTGGAAGTCCGAATGCTCGCTCACGCCCGCCGCGACCGCGGGGTGGGCGAGCTGCATCAGCAAGGCGCAGCTCCCGCCGGCCAGGACGAGGACCTCGCGGTCGATCCGCCAGGAGACGCTGTCGGGGCCGAAGAGGCCGCGGTCGGCGGCCACCGTCACGAAAGCGAGGCGGTCCGGCCGGCGCCGCGGTCGGGGAGTGCGCGGAAGAGGAGGCCCGCCAGGACGCCGGCCACGAAGCCGCCGATGTGCGCGAGGTACGCGACCCCGCCGGTGCCGGTCGGATCGGCGAGGCTCGAGATCACCTGCAGCCCGATCCACATCCCGATCGCCAGGAGCGCCGGGATCTGGACCAGGAAGCGGACCACGAAGGCAGTCACGCGGTTGCGCGGGAAGAGGACGAGGTACGCGCCGAGCACCCCCGAGATCGCGCCCGATGCGCCGAGCGACGGGATGGCCGAGGTGGGGTCGCTGAGGATCTGCGCCATCGAGCCGACGATTCCGGCGGCGAGGTAAGCGACCAGGTAGAGGAGCGGGCCCGCGCGGTGCTCGACGTTGTCGCCGAAGATCCACAGGAAGAGCATGTTGCCCCCGAGGTGCAGCCAGCCTCCATGCATGAACATGCTCGACAGCAGGGTGAGGTAGATCGGGTCCGGCCCGGGCGCCTGCGGGATGGAGTATTGGGTGCCGTCGATCACCACCGGCACCGCCTGGGTCAGGTCGACGCCCTTGGTGATCTCTCGTGCGATCGAGCTCCAGCCGTAGGTGAAGGTGTTGTCGCCGCTGCCACCCTGCAGGAAGAGGAAGACCGCAACGTTGACGGCGATCAGGCCAAGGGTGACCCAGGGAATGCCGCGCCCGGGGAGGTTCTCGTCACCGATCGGGAACATCGGTCCCCCGTTCGGTCAGGCGACCCAGGGAAGATGAACGCCGGACAGCAGCGCGTTCAGGAGCAGGCCCAGGATCAGGAGGCCGCCCGCACGCCGGGTGTGGATGAACGCGCCGCCGACGAACCAGAGGGGCCAGCCGACGTAGCTGTGCGGCGGCGACTCCGGCCGGGGCGCCGAGAACTGGCGAAGGACCTTGAGCAGCATCGGGATGCCCAGGACGACGAGCATCACGAATGGCCCGATCCAGCCGATGAGCGCCGACCCGATGACGATCGGGTAGAAGGCGATCATGAGGACCTGCGCGACGCGGCGGGCGAGCGACTCGCCGAGGATGACGGGGAGGGTGTGGATCCCCTTGGCGGTATCTGCGCTGATCTTGTCGATGTGCTTGCCGAAGAGGACCGTCGTCACCAGGATCGCGTACGGCAGCGAGGCGATCCAGACCCAGCCGGGGAGCACGCCGGTGGCCACGAAGTAGGTCCCCGCGATCATCAGCGGCCCCCACACCACGAAGACGCCGGGCTCGCCGAGGCCGCGATGCTTGAGCTTGATGGGCGGCGCGACGTAGAAGACGCTGATGAAGAGGCCGCCGAAGGCGAAGGCCGCGACCCACGGGCCGCGCACCGAGACGAGGAAGACCAGGATCGCGAGGTCGAGCACGTTCATGAGCAGGATCGCGTTCCGCAGCTGCGCCTTCGAGAGCCACCCGGAGAGGATCGGGTGCGGCGCATAGAGGGCGCGCACGTACTCATCGGTGTCGACCCCGCCCTCGAGGTCGAAGTAGTCGTTGATCATGTTGTTCGAGGCGTGCGCGATCACCAGGCCGATGACCGAGAGCGCCAGGTACCAGTAGTTGACCGAGACTCCGACTGTGCCGATGGCCAGGAGGCCACCGATCAGGCCGGAGGTGGCGGTCATGCTGAAGACGGCGGCGCGGGTGACGATCAGCCACTTGCTGAGCCAGTCCATCTCGACGCCGTCGGGCATGTTGGCGTGGTTCATGACGTAGCGCCAGGTCGAGAATCGTCGGGCGAGCGTGGTCATGCGCTGATGTTAGTCCTCCGGGGCCTGGTTCCGGATTCCCAGGCCATTCGTGACGGCCCCGGCGGCACACAGCAGCGCGGCGATCAGCATCGCCAGGTGGTAGGCGTCGGCTGACGATTCCCGGGCGGCGGCCACCTGCTCCGGCGGGACGCCGGCGTCCGGCGGGTTCAGCGGCGGGATCGCAGCGCGCACCTGCGCCGATCCCGTATCGAGCGACGGGACACGGTCGTGGAGGGCACCGTAGAAGCTGGCCGAGACGCCGATGAAGATCACCGCGCCCGCCAGCAGCGGGCCGATGCGGCTGATGGCGTTGTTGATCGCCGAGGCGAGGCCGGAGTTGCGCGTCGGCACGGACCCCATCAGGGCCGTCGTCAGCGGCGCCACCAGGATCGAGATGCCGAGGCCGAAGAGGATCATCGCCGGCAGTACGTCGACGAGATATCCGCTCGACGGGATGAGGCTGGCCGGATCTTCGACTCGCGCCTGCCAGGCGACGCTGTCCGACGGGATCCTGGTCAGCCACAGCAGACCGATGGTCATCAAGGCGGGGCCGATGGCCATGAACCAGCGCGGTCCCCGCTTCCCGGCCAGCTGCCCGAAGGTCGTCGAGAGGAAGGCGAGCGCGAGGCTGATCGGCATCCCCGCCAGCCCGGAGGCGAGTGCCGAATAGCCGAGCGTTCCCTGGAGGAACAGCGCCTGGTAGGCAAAGACGACGTAGAGCGCCCCATAGATCAGGAAGGTCGAGATATTGGTAACCGTGAAGTTCCGCGAGCGGAAGAGGTCGGGCGGGATCAAGGGGTCGCGACGCAGGATCATCAGGGGGGCGAGGGCGACCGCGGCGACGGCGCCCACGGCGAGCGCCAACCACGCGACCGGATCGGCCCAGTTCTGCTGCTGGCCGCGAATCGCGCCGAACGCGAGCCCGCCCACCGCGAATGCGACCACCGCGGCGCCGAGCCAGTCGAACCGCTTGGGCGAGGATTCGTTGCGGCTCTCCTCGACCCAGCGCAGCGCGATGAAGACCGCCGCCGCAACCAGCGGCACGTTGATGAGGAACGCGATGCGCCAGCTCAGGGCATCGACCAGGAAACCGCCGACCGGCGGGCCCAGCACCGTCGTGGCGCTGGAGGCGGCCGCCCAGATGCCGAACGCCCGTCCCCGTTCGGCACCGTCGTCGAAGGTGGCGGTGATGATGGCCAGCGAGCTCGGCACCAGGAAGGCGCCGAAGATCCCCTGCACCACCCGGCCGGCGATCAGCAGCTCCATGTTCGGGGCGATCCCGCACAGGACGGAGCTGGCGCCGAAGCCCACCAGGCCGATGACGAAGAGGCGGCGGCGTCCGAACGCATCCGCCAGCGCGCCGGCCAGGATCAGCAGGGCGGAGACCGTCAGGAGATAGCCGTTGACGACGTATGACTCGCCTTCGAGCACGCCGATGACGGTGCTGGGAAGCTGCTCACCGATCGCCTTGAGGGCGACGTTGACGATCGTCGAGTCGAGGAAGACGATCGACGATCCCAGGACGACCGCCACGAGGGTCCAGCTGCGCCGGCTCATGCGGTGGTGAGGGGCTCGAAGCGGGCGGTGAAGTGGCGCAGCTGGGCGGGCTGCTCGGCAATCCGGTAGCCGCGGAGCCGGGGTGAGTCGGCGGCGACGGCGCGGACGACCTCGATCACGTAGTCGATGTGCGACTGGGTATAGACCCGCCGCGGGATGGCGAGGCGCACCAGCTCCATCGGTCCGGGAGTCTCGGTCCCGTCGGGATGCATCCCGAACATCACCGTGCCGATCTCGCAGCCGCGAATCCCGCCATCGCGGTAGAGGGCAATCGCCAGCGCCTGTCCCGGGTATTCCAGCGGCGGGATGTGCGGCAGCAGGGCCGCCGCGTCGAGGTAGACGGCGTGGCCGCCGATCGGCTGCACGCAGGGGATCCCCGACTCGACGAGCGCCTCCCCGAGGTAGGCGGTGGAGCGGATCCGGTAGCGCAGGTAATCCTCATCGACCACCTCGCGCAGCCCCTGGGCGATCGCCTCCAGGTCCCTCCCCGCCAGGCCGCCATAGGTTGGGAATCCCTCGGTGAGGATCAGCAGGTTGCGGGCCGAATCGGCCCACTGGTCGTCGTTGAGCGCCAGCCAGCCGCCGATGTTGGCAATCGCGTCCTTCTTGGCCGACATCGTCATCCCATCGGCCAGCGACGCCATCTCGCGCACGATGTCGGGGATCGACCGGTCTGCCTGTCCGGGTTCGCGCTGCTTGATGAACCACGCGTTCTCTGCGAAGCGGCAGGCATCGAGGAAGAGGGGGAGGTGGTAGCGGTCGCAGACCTCGCGGACGCCATGCAGGTTCTCGAGGCTGACCGGCTGCCCGCCGCCGGAGTTGTTCGTGACGGTGACCATCACCAGCGGGATCGTGTCTGCGCCGCGGTCGCGGATGAACGAGTCGAGCGCGGCGAGGTCCATGTTCCCCTTGAAGGGATGGATGACCGATGGATGACGCCCCTCCTCGATCACGAGGTCCACTGCCTCGGCGCCGCTGAACTCGACATTGGCCCGCGTGGTATCGAAGTGCGTGTTGCTGGGAATCGCCTTTCCGGGACCGCCGACCACCGAGAAGAGGATCTTCTCCGCGGCACGCCCCTGGTGGGTGGGGATCACGTGCTTGAACGGGAAGAGGTTCTGGACACTCTCGAGGAAGCGGAACCACGATGGCGAGCCCGCGTACGACTCGTCACCGCGCTGGATCCCGGCCCACTGCTCCGCGGACATTGCTCCCGTGCCGGAATCGGTGAGGAGGTCGATGATCACGTCGGCGGCGTGCAGGTTGAAGAGGTTGTAACCCGCCTCGCGGAGGTGTCCCTCGCGCTCGGCGACGGTCGTCATCCGGATCGGCTCGACGCTCTTGATCCGGAACGGCTCGATGATCGTCGTCCAGGGGTCCACGGGACGGAGCATAGGCGCTGGGCCGGAGCGGGCGTGGCCCGGGCGGGCCATCATGTCGCTTCCCGAGCGAATCCAGCGATAGGAGAGCCGATGCAGGACTGGGAGTCATTGGGCGTCGACGTCGGATCCCGGCCCGCCGTCGTGAGCTGGGCGGCGAACGAGATGCAGGTCTTCTTCATCGGCCCCGATGGGCAGCTGTGGGATACCTACTGGGACGGCGAGGCGTGGCATGAGCGACACCCCCACGGCGGCGAGCTGGTTGGGAGTCCCGCCGCCTGCAGCTGGGGGGCGGATCGGATCGATGTCTTCGCGCGTGGTCGCGACGGGACGCTCCAGCACCGCTGGTACGAGCCCTCCGGCTGGCAGCCATGGGAGTCGCTGGGCGTCCCAATCGGCGGTGACCCCGCGGCCTGCAGCTGGGGACGTGACCGGATCGACCTCTTCTTCCGCTCGGACGACGGCGAGCTGCTGCACGGCTGGTGGGCCGGCGGCGGCTGGTCCTTCACCGGTCGCTGAGGAGCTTCCCGATCGACCGTCTGCTGACGCTCCTCGGTTCCCTGCCGATCGGCGTCGAGCGCCTCGTGCAAACTGCCACCGGTCCGTGGGCCTGGCAACGGCTGCGGGTCGTCCCGACCCTGCTGGTCATCCTCGCCGTGCTGACGATCATCCCGGTCGGCCAGGCTCTGGTCGAGATCATCGTCCGGCCGGTCACCGTCGCCGAGCTGGTGGATCGCAATGTCGGGCTGTCGACCCGGCTCGTGTCGGTGGACGGGTTCGCACTGCTTGTCCCACTCGACGCCGACCCACCGCCCGATGCATCGGGCTCGCCGTACGTGTACCACTGGTACCCCGTCCGCGACACCCTCCAGGAGCTGCGCCTCGTCCTCGTCCGCTCGATCGTCACCCCCGAGGCGCTGCGCACCCGCAGCGTCGTGGCGCGGGTCGTGGACGATGTGGCTGCCGTGAGTCGCACGACCGCGGGCCTGGCTACGCGCGGCGCGCCCGGGGCCGAGACCGTGGCGCCGGTCCTGCTGATCGAGGAGGAGCAGGGGACGCAATCGGTCAGGGACCTCGACACCCTCGCCAACCTGGGTGACGCGATCGGCGAGGTCGTACGCATCCGGATCACGTTCGAAGACGGCATCGCGACCTGCGTGGGCCGCGGCGACTGCAACGCCCGGACGCTCGCGGGGGGGATCGGCTCCTGGGACAACCTCGCACATGACGAGCGCGGCGACACGGTCGTCGTGCGCACGATCTATCCGCCATCGGTCGCGCCATTCCACGGCGTCGGCCACCACGCCCAGGACCGGGAGACGGTCGGGCGGCTCCTCGCCCTTCCGCTCGTCCGCGGCCTCCTTGGCTGGGGCCACGTTCTCCAGGCGGCGCACGTCGAGCACGACCTGGGCCTGCCGATCGACCACCTCTGGCTGGGGCCGATCCTCTTCACGGCGGCGGCCGCCATCCTCCTCTTCGGCCGCCGGCTCCCCTACCCGCGGTTCCGGCCGCGCTGGGCACGGATCGCGCGCACCGTCGGTCCCCCCAACGCCTCCCCGGTGATGGCGCGGGCAACCGGCCGGATCACACCTCCCGACGCCTCCCCCTTCGAGATCACGGACCTCCCCGCCACGCTGCGGGCCGAACCGCCGCGCGGCACATCGCTGAGCCTCGAAATCGACGGGGAGCGGCGCGAGTTCCTGATCCCGCGAGACCTGGGCGGGCTTGGCGGGACCGAGCTCGGCGATGTCCTGACCGTGACGTCGGTTCGCCCCGCCCTGAAGGTCGACTGGTTTGGCAGCAACCTGCTCCTCGTCTTCGAGGACGCCACGACGCGGGATGACGCGAACGCGATGATCCGGGAGACCGGCTGAGCCACGACCCTGCACCCGGGCGCGACGACCTGGGCAGGTAGACTCACCAGACCGATGGCCAAAACCACGAATCGCACCTGCCTGGCGCGCCTCCCCGGCGGCGAGCTGCAGGTCCTGGGACCCAAGGACCTGCACAAGATCGACGTGATGCGGTCCAAGCCGGAGCACCTCGTCTGGCTCGACATCACCTCGCCCAACGCCGATGACCTGGCGCTGCTGCGCGACGAGTTCTCCGTGCATCCGCTCGCCCTGGAGGACCTCGAGAAGCGTCGGCAGCGAGCCAAGCTCGACACCTACGCGGAGCAGCAGATGCTCGTGACCTACGAGGTGCTCGAGCCCACGCAGAAGGACCACTCCTACGAGCTAGGCGAGCTCCACCTGTTCGCGGGGACCGGCTATATCGTCAGCGTGCGCTGGGAGGCCTCCCCGACCATCGAGGAAGTCGGGCGGCGTTTCCGCGAGCGCCCGGATGCCGTGGCCCGAACGCCCGGCACGCTCCTCTACACCATCCTCGACGCCGCCGTCGACGGCTACTTCCCGCTGCTCGACCGGATCTCGGAGCGGATCGAGGAGCTCGAGGACCAGATCCTCGCGGCCAAGCAGACCGGCGCCGCCACGCTGCGCCCGATCCTGGACATGAAGCGCGAGCTTCTCGAGCTGCGGCGGACCCTCTCACCGCAGCGCGACGTGGCCAACGCGCTGCTGCGTCGCGACCTGCCCCTGGTCGACGACCTCTCGGCGCCGTACTTCCAGGACCTCTACGACCACCTGATCCGGGTCCTCGACCAGCTGGACTTGCAGCGGGACCTGCTGGCATCGGCCCTCGAAGCCAATCTGTCGGTCACCAGCAATAACCTGAACGCGGTGATGAAGCGCCTCACGGCCTTCACGGTGATCCTGATGGTCCCGACGCTGATCGCCGGCATCTACGGCATGAACTTCCACTTCATGCCCGAGCTCAGCTCGCAGCTCGGCTATCCGATCGCCCTGGGGGTGATGGCGGTATCGATGGTTGGCGCTGCCGTCTTCTTCAAGCGCAAGGACTGGTTCTGATGGCCAGCGCTGCGGCGAACGTGCCGGCGATCGAGGCGGTCGACCTGGTGCGGACCTACCAGACCCACACGGGGGTGCTCCGGCGGCGACCGATGACGGTCGACGCGGTGCGCGGGATCAGCTTCGACGTCCGGGCGGGCGAGCTGTTCGGCCTCCTGGGGCCGAACGGAGCGGGGAAGACCACGACGATCAAGATGCTGATCACCCTGCTGCTCCCCACCTCGGGTTCGGCCCGGGTGATGGGATTCGACGTGGTACGGGACACCACCGCGGTGCGGCAGCGCATCGGGTACGTCTTCGGCGGTGATCGCGGCCTCTACGACCGGGTGAGCGGCGTCGACAACCTCCGCTACTTCGCCGAGCTCTACGGCGTCGAGCCCTCGGAGCAGAAGCGGCGGATCGGTGCCCTCCTCGAGCTCGTCGGGCTGACCGGGCGAGAGAACGAGAAGGTCGAGGGCTACAGCCGCGGCATGCGGCAGCGGCTGCACATCGCGCGCGGCCTGCTCCACGACCCGCAGGTGATCTTCATGGACGAGCCGTCGATAGGTCTCGATCCGGTCGGGGCCCGGGAGCTGCGGCAGACGGTCCGCTCACTCGTCGACGCCGGCAAGACGGTCCTCCTCACCACCCACTACATGTTCGAGGCCGATGCCCTCTGCGACCGGATCGCGGTGATCAACGCGGGCCGCATCGTGGCGCTCGGGACCGGCTCCGACCTGAAGGACGCGATAGCGGAGCGCACGATCGTCGAGATCGAGACCTTCGGGGTGACCGACGAGGCGGTCGAGCGCCTGCGGGGCGACGCCGACGTGAGCGCCATCAACATGGAGGAGCGCGACCAGAGCCAGATTCTCCTCGTCCAGAGCGACCGCGGCGCGCACATCACGCAGCGCCTCCTCTCGCTCCTCGGCGACACGCGGGTCGGCAAGGTCGTTGCCCGCGAGCCGACCCTCGAGGACGCCTACGTCCACCTCATTGCCACGACCGGCGACGACGAGGCCCGGTCGGCGCGAGCCGCATCGGTGCAGTAGGGTGGTCTCGTGAGCAGCTCCCGGACCCTGCGACTCATCTCCTTCGTCACCTGGTTCAACGTGAAGATGCTGCTCTCCAGCGAGTTCTTCATCCTCCTGACCTTCATCTCGCCGCTCATCTTCGCGACGCTCGCCTTCTTCCTGTTCAGGTCGGGCGGGGGCACCGCCGGCCAGACGCTGCTCTACGTCGCGCTGGGCGCGGGGATGATGGGGGTCTGGAGCACGACCCTCTTCGGCTGCGGCGGGGCGATCGCCTGGCAGCGCTGGGAAGGCACCCTGGAGCTGCTCGTGAACGCTCCCTCCCGGTACGACTACATCCTGGTCGGGCAGACCTTCGGGGCGGTCGTGTTCGGCTTCTACGGGATCGTGGCCACGCTCGCCTGGGGCGTGCTCCTCTTCGGGATGCCGCTCGAGGCGACCTTCCCGCTGCTCCTGCCGCTCTCGCTGCTGGCGGCAATCGTGTCGCTCGGCGCGTTGGGGATGCTCATCGCCACCACCTTCGTCCTCTACCGCCACGCCAACGCGCTCGGCAACCTGCTCGAGTACCCGATCTGGCTCGTGGCCGGGCTCCTCGTCCCCGTGGCGACGCTGCCGTTCTGGGTCCGGCCGATCAGCTGGCTGCTGGCGCCGACCTGGGGGATGGAGGCGATCCGCGGCGCGACCATCGGCGCGGATCCACCGATCCTAGCCATCGCGATGTGCTTCATTCTCGCCGTCGCCTATTACGTCGCCGCCCGCGTCACCCTCGTCTTCGTGCTGGCCAAGGCGCGCCGCGACGCGACTCTCTCCCTCCAGTGACGGCCCTCTCCACTCCGATCACACGGATCGCCCCTGAACGCCTGAGATCGGCGTGGCGCGTCTTCTGGTACGGCGGCCGGATGAGCTACGGGATGCTCTTCAACTGGGCCCGGCCGTCCATCTACATCCCCACCCTCATCGGCGGCCCGACCTTCCAGCTCCTCTTCTTCGCCGCCCTCGGCTCCTACGCGACGAACCGATCACCCGCCTATTTCGCGATCGGCAACGCCGTCCAGGTCTCCGCCATCGCCGGCGTCTTCGGGATGACCATGGCGATCGCCAACGAGCGCTGGTTCGGCACCCTCCCCGCCATCCTGGCCACGCCCGCGAACCGGGTGGCGCTCTTCGCGGGGCGCTTCATGCCCTTCGTGCTGAACGGCCTCCTCGTCTCGCTGTACGCGTTTGCGCTCGGGTTCGTCTTCCTGGGCGTGCGCCTGGCCCCCGGATCGCTGGCTGTCGTCGGCTTGGCGCTGCTCGTCACCGTCTTCGCCTGCACCGCCATCGGCGCGCTGCAGGGCGCCATCTCGCTCCGCCTCCGCGATGGGCTCTTCGGCGCGAACCTCGTCACGATGTCGATCCTCCTCTTCTGCGGCGTCAACATCCCCCTTCGCGAGCTCCCCGGCTGGATGCAGGTGATCGGCAACCTGCTGCCGTTCACCCATGGGCTGGAGGCGGTCCGCCAGGCGGCCGATGGCGCGGGGCTGGCACAGGTCGGGGGGTTGATCGGGATCGAGGCCCTTATCGGGATCGCATACGCCGTGGCCGCTTTCGCCCTCTTCGTCTACCTCGAGCGATCGGCCCGCGCCAACGCCACCCTGGACGTGCGATAGCCATGCGCCGCCTCATCTCGTGGCTGCTCACCCTCATCGTTGTCGCGGCCCTGGCGTACACCGGATACGTCGGATACGAGGGCTCCCGGCAGCTGGTCGAGGCGTCCACCGACCCGGCGGACTGCCGCACGCCGGACCTGCAGTTGGGCTGGGCCTACGAGGCGATCAACTACGACATCTCCGAAGATGCGGCGCTCAAGAGCGCCAACGCCGACATGACCCGATGCACCGAGCAGGGCACCCCGGCAGGCGACGCTGTCGTCACCGATGACGGCATCCGGATCGCCGGCTGGTACATCCCCGCTGGCGATGGCTCGGGCCCGACCGCGCCGACGGTGGTGCTGGTCCACGGCTTCAACAACACGAAGGCGAACATCCTTCCCTACGGCGAGGGACTGCACGAACACTTCAACCTCGTCGCCTTCGACATGCGCAACCGCGGCCGCAGCACCGGGACGCAGACGACCGCCGGCGTGCTCGAGCAGAAGGACCTGCGCGCGATCATCGACTGGGTCGAGCGCGAGAAGCATCCTGCTCACCTGGGCGTGCTCGGCAACTCGCTCGGCGCCGCCACCGCGATGGCCGAAGCGCGCGACGATGCCCGGGTGGAGGCGCTCGCCCTCGACTCGATGCACACCCGCTTCGTCTACCAGATCGAGGCCCGTCTCCAGCACGGCGGCCACCCCGCCTACCCCGGGACGTGGGCGATCTTCCTGGGCATTCGCATCCGAACCGGTGTGGACGTCGGATCGATCGACGCGGCCGACGAGATCGGTTCCTTCGCGGGCCGGCCGATCCTCCTCAGCCACGGAACCGGCGATACCGAGGACCTGCCGGCGCGCACCCAGGCCTTCTACGACGACGCCGTCGCCGCGGGGGTCACCATCGAGCTGCACTGGTGCCAGGGAGCGGGGCATAACGCCCCCGCCGGCATGCCGGTGGTGGTGTGCCACGACGACTTCGGCGCCTGGATGCGCGACTTCTTTACCGGGAACCTCGCGGCGGCCTGAGCGCGTTCAGCCGCGGGTCACCGTCAGATGGCCGGTGAGGGCCTCATCGGCCTCCTCCAGACCGGTGAGCCGCACGCCCAGGGCGACCCCATCGGCGCCGACGCAGCGTGATGTCACAGAGTTCTCACCGCTGAGGGTCAGGTTCCCCTGGCAGGACCAGCCATCCGCAAAGAGGATCGCGAGCAGCGACGCCGAGCGATTGAGGAGGAGTTGGAGCTCGCCGGGCGTGCCTCCATCGAAATGGGCATCGAGGAGGTCGGCGCGGATCATCCGCAGCCGAAGGTCGGTGGCAAAGGCTCGGGGCGGGCCTGCCACCGTCGTTGGGTGTGACGCCAGCCACGCTTGCGAGGCACCGGTGCCGTTCCCGTTGTTCGCGACGGCGTTCCATCCGGCCTGCATCGGGCCTGCGACCGTGAACACCGCGAGGGCAAGCACGAAGGCCATGACGAAGGTCGCGAGGCCGCCGCGCGCCGGACTGGGCAGCGCTCGCCCCGCCCGCACCAGCACCAGTGCCGCCACGGTCAGGACGGATCCGCCGTACATGGCCACCGCCCATCCCTCTGAGGAATCGCTCCCGGCGCCGAGGCCATGCACCGCGCCGAGCAGGAAGACCACGAACGCGAGCATGTGGAAGCGATGCCACCAGGCGTAGCCGATGAAGCCACGGACGTACTCGGACAGCCAGATCGCGATCGCCAGGTAGGCGCCCACGATCCCGAACGCGATCCAGAGCGGCCGATAGTGGGTCGCCATCGGCAGCAGCACCTCCCCCAGGCCGAAGCCGGTGAACGGATCGAGCAGCACGGCAAGGGAGTGAACGGCGATGAACACCAACGAGAGCGCCGTCACGTACCGGTGCAGCTCGTTCGTGATGAACCGCGGCCAGCTGGACGAGGCGGCCTTGAGGGACAGCAGCAGTCCGATCACCACCGAGCAGGTGAGCAAGGCGTACGCGAGCAGGCCCCCGACGCGGGCGACCTCCCAGGAAAAAGTGTGATCGATGGTCATTGCCAGGTGCCCACCTGGATTGCCTCGCCCTGGTCGGTGATCAGCAATCCCGCCAGCCGGTTGTGCTCGAGGCGGGCAATCGCACCGGCGAGGTCAGACAGAATCGCCATCTTTGCGGCCACCTCGGCCTGGCCGCACGTCGCCGCCGCAACCGACGCCTGGACGATCGGCCCCGCGGCAGGGAGGCCCGACCGTGGGTCGAGGAGATGATGCGATTCGCCGGCGGCGGTGCGCCATCGCCGGCGCAGGACCGATGAAGTAGCCAGGGCGCCGCGACGGAGCGCGACGGTGGTCCGATCGAGGCCGTCGATCGAGATCGGCCAAGACGTCTGGCCCGGCGGAAGCCCGCTCACCGCCAGGTCTCCGCCGGCACTGACTGCGGCAAACGGCAGACCGGCGGCCACGACCGCGTCGAGCGCTGCATCGACGGCCATGCCCTTCGCGATGCCGCCGAGATCGAGCCGGTACCCGAGCGGCAGCCGGACGGTCCCACGATCGGGGTCCACGACCACGTCTCGCCAAGCCTCCGCTCGCCATGGCGCCAGTGGCGCCGCCGGGCGCCACGAGGGCAGCTCGTCGTAGGTGCGGTCGTAGCCAAGCTCCCGCATCCGCGCACCGAGAAGGGGATCGAAGAGGCCGTCGGTGCCGCGGGCCGCCCGCAGGGCGGCCTGCACGACCGTCAGCATCGGCTTACTGACGGCCACCGGCCTGGCGCCTGCCTCGTTCAGCCACTCGAGCTCGGAGTCGGTTCGGAAGCGACTGAATCGCCGGTCCCAATCCTCGAAGACGGCCTGCGCGAGTGATCCGGCATCGGGACGGTCCGTCGGCCCAAGCACGGTGACGTCGCATGCCATCGAGCGGAACCTGTGCTCCCCCATTGCCAGCGGGGGAATCGCAATCGCGGGTTCAGGAGCCACGGGATCGGAGGACGGGCGCGTCGGGGGTTGTTCCGAGGGTTGATCCCCCTCCAAAGAGGTCGATCGTCTGACTCTCCTGGGCGCTCCCCGCCGGAGCGGCCGCCTGGGTCGTTCCCGGCAGGGCTCCGCTGACCAGCGCCCACAGAGCGAGCCAGGCGCCTGCTGTGAGTGCCAGCGTGGCCACCTTCAGTCGAGCGAGACGTCGCTGCAGGGCAGCACGGCGTGCGGCATCAGCGCGGGCCCCGCGAGGTGGCTTCATGACGGCAGCCTACGGGCGAGGTGTTGCGGCGGCCTCGTGGCGCCGGATAAGGCTCGTTAGCGATCGCGCGACGCCCCGGGCTTCAGCGGTGGCGGTCGATCCCTGCCAGCAGCCGCATCACCAGCCGCACCACCACCAGCGCCGATACCCCGTTGACGTCGAGCGCGGGGACAAGCTCGGTGAATGCCGCGCCGATGACCCGGCACCGCGCGGCGACGCCGCCAAGCAGGTCCGCTGCCTCGTCGTACGAGACGCCGCCGGGCGAGATCCCGCTCACCGCGGGAGCGACCGACGGGTCGAGTCCATCGAGGTCGAACGAGATGAAGACCGGCTCGTCCCGCGGCAGCTCACCCAGGATGGCGTCCACGCCACGCTCGCGCAGCCGGCGCGCAGTCACCAGGAGATTGCCCGCGGCGCGCGCGTCCGCCACGTCCGAGGTGCGCGCGCTGCCGACACCCCGCAGCCCGACCTGCACGATCCGCCCGACCTGCGGCATCTCGGAAGCGCGGCGCATCGGCGAGGAGTAGCCGTCCCGCACGCCGCCGAGCTCGTCTCGGAAATCGAGATGCGCATCAACCTGGAGGACGGTGAATGGATCCCGCCCGGCGTAGGCCCGCAGCACGGGGATCGGGATCGAGTCGTCGCCGCCGAGCACGATCGGCGTGGATCCGGCGGCGAGCAGCGCGCGAACGGCGGACTCGGCGCTGGCCGAGTTGCC
>DATJIJ010000177.1:0-5660 GCA_035493355.1 Candidatus Methylomirabilota bacterium | reverse complement strand
GGCAACTCGTGGTGGAACCCGCTCTACGACGGTGCCAGTGATCTCCGCAAACGCCATCCCACTGAGGTTCCAGACCGCCGAAGTCGGCGTCGATTGGCTTCAGTGCAACATCGAGTGCCAGGAAGGCTGCCCGGTCAACACGAATTGCCGCGGCTACCTGATGCTTGCCGCGGAGGGGCGCTTCGAAGAGGGCTACATCCTGGCCCGCGACCCGAACCCCGTCGCCGCCATCTGCGGCTACGTCTGCTCCGCCCCGTGCGAGAAGGCCTGCCGTCGGGCCGATATCGACAAGCCCCTCTCCATCCGTGCCATGAAGCGCTTCCTGGTGGACTGGCACTACGGCAACAACATGCCGGACACGATCGTCACGGCCGAGCCGAGCGGGAAGAGCGTGGGCGTGATCGGTGCCGGCCCGGCCGGGCTGACCGTCGCCAAGGAGCTTGCCAGCTACGGCCACAAGGTCGACATCTACGAGGCGCTCCCCTCGGGCGGCGGGACGTGCCTGATCGGCGTGCCGGCCTTCCGGCTGCCGAGAGACGTGATCGAGCTGGACGTCAACTGGGTCGCCAAGCACGGCGTCGACTTCCACTACAACGTCGAGGTCGGCCGCGACATCACGCTCGACCAGCTGCGCGAGAAGCACGACGCGGTCGTGGTCTCGGCCGGCTGCATGTACCCGGTCGCCATGAACATCCCCGGCGAGGAGCTCGACGGCGTCATCTACGGCGTCGACTTCCTGAAGCGCGCCAACCTCGGCGAGGAGCAGTGGGTCGGCGAGCACGCCGTGATCGTGGGTGGCGGCTACACGGCCATGGACTCGGCCCGCACCGCGCTCCGCATCGGCGCCAAGACGAGCACGATCGTCTACCGGCGCGGCCCCGAGGAGATGGTCGTCGACGAGGAGGAGCAGCACGAGACCCGGTTCGAGGGGGTTCGCTTCGAGTTCTTCAGCTCGCCGGTCGAGGTGGTGGAGAAGGACGGCAAGGTTGCCGGCATCACCTTCCAGCGCACGCGCCTCGGCCCGCCCGACGCCACTGGCCGCCGCAGCCCTGAGCCGATCCCCGGCAGCGAGTTCACGATCCCATGCGACATGGTCATCCCGTGCACCAGCCAGGCCTCCGACAACAACGTGCTGGGCGAATACGGCGCCAAGCTGAACCGCCACCTGGGCGTGACCGATACCCGCGAGTTCGTCCCGGGCGGATCGGTCTCGTCGTGGCGCACGCCGCCGCTCAATGGCACCACTCCGGTCGGCCCCGATGGCAAGAAGTACAACGCGCTCCAGTTCGAGCTCAGCCGCGGCAACGTCGTCGCCCAGCCGGACACCTTCCAGACGAATGTCGAGGGGATCTTTGCCTGCGGCGACTTCGTGACCGGCCCCGCCACGATCATCGAGGCGGCCGGACGGGGGCGACGCACCGCCAGGGCCGTCGATCGCTGGCTGCTCGGCGTGCGCGGCGCGGAGCTCGAGGAGCTTCCCGTCATCAACCGCGCGGTGATCACCCAGGCGCTCGAGCACGACATGCCAGACAAGTACGAGGCGATCCAGCGGCAGCACATCCCGATGGCCCCGCCCGAGCTGCGCCGCGACTTCACGTCGCTCGTCGAGGTGGGCTACGACACCCGGAGCGCCATCAGCGAGGGGCAGCGCTGCCTGCAGTGCAACCACAACATCAACATCGATGGGCCGCGCTGTATTCTGTGCGGGCTCTGCGCCGATGTGTGCCCCGAGGGCGTGATCTACATGATCGACAAGGCGCAGGTGGGTGGCGACGATCCGGAGATTGACCTCTTCCAGGCGTGGCCGCGCGGGATTGCCATGATCATCGACGAGGAGCGCTGCATCCGCTGCAACCTCTGCGTCGAGCGATGTCCGACCAACTGCATCACGATGGACCGACTCGAGCTCGAGCGGCTCACGCCTGACGGGAAGGTGCTCTTGGAAAGCTACAAGGACAACGTGCTGGGACAGATCGGCCAGCAGGCCGGCATGGCGGTCCAGCGATGACCTTCCCCGGACCGGGCGACCTGCTGCGGGTCGTCAGGGAGTCGTCGGCCTGGCGCAGCCTCTTCCGCCAGCCGTACCCCACCACCAGCCGCACCCGCGCCCTGGCGGTGATGAACAACGTCTTCCTGCACCTGCACCCGGTGCGCGTCAAGAAGCACGCGGTGCGCTACACGTACACCTTCTGCCTGGGGGGCGTCAGCTTCTTCCTCTTCCTGGTGCTGACGGTGACCGGCGTCTACCTGATGTTCTTCTACGTCCCGTCGGTCACGCGGGCCTACCAGGACATCCTCTCGATCGAGAACTCGGTCGCATTCGGCACCTTCGTTCGCAACATGCACCGATGGGGCGCGCACCTCATGGTGCTGACCGTCTTTCTGCATATGATCCGGGTCTTCTACCACGGCGCCTACAAGCCGCCTCGCGAGTTCAACTGGCTGATCGGCGTCATCCTCCTCTTCTGCACCCTGTGGCTCAGCTTCACCGGCTACCTGCTGCCGTGGGACCAGATCGCGTTCTGGGCCATCACGGTCGGCACCCAGATGGCCACCTACGCGCCGCTCCTCAGCCGTGAGTCGAGCTTCATCCTCCTCGGCGGCGTCGAGGTCGGGCAGGGGACCCTGATCCGCTTCTACGTGATGCACGTCATCGCCTTCCCCCTCCTCGTCGCCATCCTGATGGTCGTCCATTTCTGGAGGATCCGGAAGGACGGCGGCATCTCGGGCCCGGTCTGAGACGCGAGCTGAGCCGATGACGATCGAGAAGCGACCCAACGCCACCGCGGACAAGAACGCGCCGACCCAGGCGCCGCGCGTCCCCACCGTCGAGCGCGGCGGCGGACCGAAGCTCCCCGGCCCGCCCGGCGTCCCGGGCACCGAGCGTTTCCGCCTCCTGGCCTACGTCAAGCAGGAGTCGATGGTCCGCGTCGACAAACGGCCCGATGAGACCGTCCTGACCTGGCCGCATCTGCTTCGCGCCGAATTCCTGATGGCGCTCCTGATCAGCGTCCTTCTGGTGGTCGCCTCGGTGATGATCCATGCTCCGTTGGAGGAGATGGCGAACGCCGGCGTGACGCCGCACGTCGCGAAGGCGCCGTGGTACTTCCTCGGCCTGCAGGAGCTGCTCAGCTACTTCAACGCCACCGTCGGTGGAGTCCTGCTGCCGACCCTCTACCTGGTCGGGCTGGCGATCATCCCGTATGTCGACCGCTCCCCGTACAAGGCGGCGCGCGACCGCAAGACGGCCTGGGTCTTCTTCATGTCGCTGATGCTCGGCGGGCTGCTGATCACCCTGATCGGCTCGTTCTTCCGGGGCCCCGGCTGGAACTGGGTCTGGCCCTGGGACGGGATCTACTTCACCCTATGAGCCACCTGCCCACCTACGGGGAGGTCCCGGGAGCACCAGTCGGCGAGATGAGCCGGCGCAGCTTCATGCGCCGCATCTTCTGGGCGGGGGCGGGGATCCTCTCGATCGAGTTCATCGCGGGGTCCGTCAACTTCCTGTGGCCAAACGTGCGGAGCGGGCTCGGTGGGAAGTTCACCCTTGGCACCGCCGCGAGCATCGCCGGCACACAGCCGACCTGGACGCAGGGCCAGCCATATCCATTCAGCAAGGCCCGGGTCTTCTTCATCAACGTCCCCGCCGCCGAGGCCCTCGTGGACGGCAAGACCGAGGCAACCGCGGACCCGGGGGAGAACGTCCTGGCGCTCTACCGCAAGTGCCCCCACCTCGGCTGCAACATCCCGCCGCTCTGTGACAAGAGCCACTGGTTCGAGTGCCTCTGCCATGGCAGCAAGTACAACATCATCGGCGAGAAGCGAGCCGGTCCGGCGCCGCGTGGGATGGACCGCTTCGCGGTGACTGTCACCGACGGCGTCTACACAATCGACACCGGCGCGATCGTCTCTGGGCCGCCCATCGGAACCGCGACCTTCGACCCGCGCGACACGAAAAAGATTCCGCACTGCGCGGCCTGAGCGATGCGCATCAAAACCCTCGGCATCGTCCTGATCAGCGCCCTCTCGCTCTTCACTGCCTTCTACTGGGTGACCGATCCCGCTCGTCGCGCGGATGCATACAAGACCCAGAACAAGGAGCTGGTGGCGTACGGCACCGAAGTCTTCAGGGCCGTCGATAAAGCCTTCCCGGATCGCGCAGGCTGTGCCGGCTGTCACGGCGCCGATGGCACCGGCGGTCCGGTGGGGGACACCGGGCGCCTGGCGCCAAACCTCCACTCGAAGAGCATCTACGAGAAGCTCCGAGCCCAGAATGGCGGATCGTTCACCCAGATTCGCCTGCCGGGTGATCCGCCCGACTACGTCAACCTGGTGATCCGCTTCGGGGGCGTGGTGGTGTCCGGCGACGTCAACTCGCCGATGCCCGCTTGGAGCACGGAAGTCAGCGGTCCGCTCACCATCAACCAGATCGATGCCCTGACTGCGCTGGTCGAGACCTGGGCGCTTGAGGCCGGTAAGCTGCCGGACGAGGTCGTGCCGAATACAGTCGAGGCCGGTCAGAAGGTCTACACCGATTCAGGATGCGCCAGCTGCCACGGCGCCGATCAGTCAGGCGGCTTCGGGCCGAGCCTGCTGAACATCGGCAACGAGCCGGTGACCGACCTGCCGACCCCGATCTCCCACCTCGACGAGCTGAAGGCCGACTACGCGGCAGATCCGCGGACCTTCCTGGAGCGCTGGATCCGCGACTCGTCGGTGAACTACAACGATGGGACCCCCACCACCATGCCGGTCCACCCCGAGGGGAAGGTCAGCACCTCCGCCTTGCAGGCGCTCATCACGTTCCTGCTGAGCCTGAAGCAGTGAGCAGGCCATGAGCAGCTCCTACAGCGTCCCCCCGCGCCGTGACCTGATCTCCCGCGTTACCCGCGAGATCGACGATTTCATGAGCTGGATGCTCTACGGCAGCGAGACCTGGCTGGTCGCGCTCTTGAAGGGCGTGCCGCTCTTCCTCTTCGTCTACTTCGTCCTGGGCTACATCCCCAACTACGCCAACACGATCACCACCCTGTACCTGGGCTTCAGCAAGGACGTCGGGTTCCTGGTGGCGGTGGTGCTGATCGGCGGACCGACCTTCACGCTGCTCCTGATCCTCATCCTGTGGACCCAGGCGGCGCGGGGCCGGCGAGGCTTCGCCTGGTCCCTGATCCGCTTCCTGGACTTCCTCCAGTATCTGGCGGTCGTGCTCGTGATCATCCCGTTCATGCTCTTCAACCTGGCCGGCGGCAGCCTCATCCCGCTGGCCTTCGACTTCCAGGCGCTGGCGCTGGGTGCGATCGCCGCGGGTGGTGGGGCAATGGGCCTCGCGTACCTGTACTACGAATACCGCCGCATCTCGCGGCGAGAGGCCGAGGCCGCCGCGGCTGCTGCGGCGGCATGGAAGTCCGGCGGCTAATCCGCCACACGCCATCTCCCGGCTGCTCCTCGCCCATCTCGCCTGGTCGCTGGCCGTTGTCGCCGGCGCCGGCACGCTCAGCGGCATCGAGCTCGCGTCGCCATGCCCGCCGGGTGGCCCGCTCGCCCTGGGCGACTGTGCGGCGCTCCGGCCGCTCGCACTCGAGGTCCTGGGGCTGGGGGCCGGCCTCTACGTGGCCGGCCTCTCCGCTGTCCTGGCCTGGGTGAGCGGCCTACGGCGGCGC
>DATJIJ010000176.1:0-2253 GCA_035493355.1 Candidatus Methylomirabilota bacterium | reverse complement strand
GACCCCGGAGCGCTGGCCGCGTTCTTCGGCCAGTACTGGGACATGTACTGGGTACTCGACGATGCGCAGCAGACGCTGCTGCTCGGCCTGGGGCCGAAGTCGTTCGACTCGGACCGCAGTGTGTGGGCGACGACCCTGATGGAGGTGTACGAGCTTCGGGGCGACCGGGCGAAGTCACGTGCGTACGCCGATACCGCATATACCGAGACGGCGCGGCAGCTCCGCGAGGCGCCGGACGATCCGCAGCGGCACGCAATCGCCGGCCTGCAGCTCGCCTACATGGGTCGCAAGGCCGAGGCGATCGATGCTGGTCTGCGGGCGCTTGCAATGGCGCCGATCAGCCGTGATGCCAACAACGGTCCCTACTACCAGGAGCTGATGGCCCGCATCTACCTGATGGTCGGCGAGCCTGGCAAGGCGCTGGACATGCTCGAGCCGCTGCTGAAGATCCCGTATTTCCTGTCCCCGGGCTGGCTCAGGATCGATCCGACCTGGGCGCCGCTCAACGGAAATCCCCGGTTCGAGCGGCTGATCGCGGGGTCCTGACCGGCATCCGATTTCATCCGCTGCTATCCCCCACCCGTATCGGCACCGTCACCATCGTCCGTCCCGCCCACTGGAGCCGCTCCTGAATTGCCAGCGGAGTCTCGTTGTGGAGCAGTCGATGCCACAGCGTCTCCCGCGCGAAGATGAGCTTCCCCGCGAAGAAGGTGACGCGGGGAAACTCCCGCGCGACCTCGAGGCAGAGCCGCTCCGCCTCGGTCACCACCTCGGTGCCCAGGGCCATGCGGGTCGCCGCCGGGATGCCGAGCCGCGTGGCCAGCGCCTGATAGCGGCCCAGCATCTCGCTGGTGCGCTCGCTGAGGTCGGCGATCGCGTCGCTGCCCTTGAACTCGCCCGAGTCGATGACGCCGACCGACAGGAAGATCACGTTGCCGAAATGCCCGGGGAACGAGCGGAAGACGTTCAGCACCGTGTGGATTCCGACCCCGCCGAAGGTATTGACCAGGATCGCGGCGGTGGGCCGGGAGCGATCGAGCGGGAGCGGGGGAGGCGGAGGCGCACCCGACGCCTCCGGCAGCTCGCCCAGCTCGCGATAGAGCGCGTCCACCGTCGCGCGCGCGGCGCGGTAGTGCCGCCGGACCACGAAGCAGGTTGCGATCACGACCGCGGTCACTACCATCGTCACCCAGCCGCCCTGCGCGAACTTCTCGAAGACGGTGATCACGAGGATCGTCGCGCAGAGGAGGAACGCCGCGCCGAAGAGTGCCAGCCGGCCCTTCCACTCGCGACGCGTCGCCCGATGCCTGAGCCAGAACCGCAGCATCGCGAACATGGACAACGAGAACGTGAGAAAGACGTTGATGCTGTACATGACGATCAGGTGGCTCACCTGGCCCCTGGTGTAGAGCAGCGCGGCAAGTGCCGCGGCCCCCATCAGCACGATCCCGTTCTGGGTCGTGAGGCGCTCGGACAGCGCGGCGAACCGATGCGGCACCCACGAGTCCACCGCCATGTTGGCGAGCACGCGCGGTCCGTCGATGAAACCGGCCTGCGCCGCCACGACGAGGAGGGTGGCCTCGGAGAGCATCGTCAGGATCAGGAAGACGTGGCCGCCGGGCAGGGCGCCCGCCATCCGGTCAACCAGCACCGCGTTCATCGTCCGTCCCTCGACCGGCGCCACCTGCCAGAGCAGGTAGCAGAGGAGCAGCCCCGACGCCGTGAAGGCGAGCGACACCGCCATGTAGATCATGGTGCGCTTGCCGGTCTGGACTCGCGGCTCGCGCATGATCGGGAGCCCGTTCGAGACCGCCTCGATCCCCGTGTAGGTGCCGCCGCCGAGCGAGTAGGCCCGGATGAAGATGAGGCCAAGACCGAGGAGCCCGAGGGTGGAGATCCCTTGGTGATAGCCCTGGCTCGCCGCATGAAGGGTGCGGCCCAGCTCGGGCAGGTGGAAGAGCACGCCGCCGCTGATCACGAGCACATGCGTGACGAGGAACAGGAGGAAGACCGGCAGCAGCGCCAGGACCGACTCACGGACGCCGCGGATGTTCATCCCCGTCAGCAGGAGCGTGAACGCGATCTCGGTTGGAAGCCGGGCCGGGTACCACGCGGCCGGAAGGAAGCTGAAGAGAGCGTCGCCCGCGGCGGCGAGCGACGTGGTGATCGTCAGCACGTAGTCCACCAGAAGCGCCGAGCCTGACACGACGCCGGCCCGCTCACCCAGGAGGCTCGTCGCGACGTCGTACCCGC
>DATJIJ010000175.1:0-6115 GCA_035493355.1 Candidatus Methylomirabilota bacterium | reverse complement strand
CGGCGCGAAGAGCAGGTCCACGCCCGCCGCCTCCGCGGTCGCGATGTCGCTGGCCTCGTCGCGCGGGTACTTCTCGAGGTCCTCGCCCCGACCGAACTGGGCGGGATTCACGAAGAGGCTCAGCACGACCTGGTCGCAGTCGGCGCGAGCCGCCGCAAGAAGCGACAGGTGCCCGTCGTGCAGGGCGCCCATGGTTGGCACGAGGCCGATGCGCGGCGCGCGACCCGGCTCGGGGCTGAGTGCCGTCCGGAGATCGGCAACGGTGCGGACGACCTTCATGGACGGGTCGCCTCCGCCAGGGCGCGGTAGAGGGGCACGAGGTCCGGCGCACGCTCCTCCAGCGCGCGGAGATGTGCCTCGACCGTCGACCAGTCACCGCGGGCAATCGGCCCGGTCAGGACGAAGCCGTTCTCGATGGTGCGGGTCATCAGCGGGACCAATGCCTCGGGCGGCGCGTGGCTCTCCTCGAGGAGGCGTGCCGCCGCCGCGTGCAGGGTCACCAGGAAGTTGCTGGCCATCGCCGCGCCCGCGTGGTAGAGCGGCTTGTCGGCATCGGCCAGGTCGAAGGGCCGGAGGCCGAGCGTCTCGGCCAGCCAGCGAGCCGCCTCACGCGCCTCCTGGCCTTCGGCGGTGACCGCCGCCCAGGCGCCGTCGAGCTGCTCCGCGCCGCGACCTGTCGTGAGTGTCTGGAGCGGATGGACGCTGAACCGCCGGGTATGCGGGTCGAGGGCAGCCAGCGAGGTTGCACCTGAGACGTGTGCCAACCATGGACCGATGGGGACCTGCTGCGCCACCTCGGCGATCGATGAGTCAGGCACAGCGAGGAGGACCAGGTCGGCATCGGCCAGTGGCTCGCGACCGGCGCGAACCGACAGCCCGCGCTCTGCAAGGCGTGCCGCGATCGCGCTCCCGGCGCGCCCGCTGCCGATCACTCGGACCGTCCTGATCATGCGGGGGAGTCTGCCACACCCACCTGGTCAGCCCTCGAGGTACACCTCGTCGACGAAGCACCAGCGCCAGTCCTCATTGGGCTCCAGCGACTCCACGACCGGGTGGCCCTCCGAGCGAGCATGGCCGGAGGCGTGGCGGCCGGGCGATTGGTCACAACAGCCGACGTGCCCGCAGTGGAGGCACCGCCGCAGATGAAGCCAGCGGCCGCCAATCGCGAGGCATTCCTCGCAACCGCGGCCGCGGGCAGCTACCGGATGGATGCCATCCAGGTGATGGCAGATGGAGTCGAGCGTCACGCCGCGATGGTAACGGTCCGCTCCTCTGCACCGCGCAGGATGGTGAGCGGCAGCGCCGCGTCCGCGGCGAGCGAGCCCATCGCCTCGAAGAGGTCGTCGGCGCTGGCCACGGGCTTCCCGGCGGCGGCCACGATCAGGTCGCCCTCCGCGATCCCTGCCTTCGCGGCGGGCGAGTCCTCCTCGACGTCCCGCACCAGCAGCCCGTCACGCTCGTCCAGGCCAACGGCCCGTCGGAGCTGGCGTGCCACGTGCGCCGGGGCCAGGCCCAGGCCAAGTCGGCGCCGCTTCGGCTCCTCTCCACGACCAAGGGCGGCCACGCGATCCTTCAGGGCCGCGTCAGCGGAGATGGCCTGGTAGAAGCCGCTCCCCAGCCGGTTCGTGTTGATCCCGAGCAGCTGCCCCTCGCCATTGACGATCGGTCCGCCCGAGGAGCCGGGGAGCAGGGGAGCGGTGTGCTCGACCGCGCCAGCGACCCGGCGCCCGCGGGGCCCGCGAAACGCGCGCCCAATGCCCGAGACATAGCCGACGGTGACGCGCAGCCCATTTCCCGCCGGGTTGCCGATCGCCACGACCGGCGAGCCGATGCCGAGCGCGGAGCCATCGCCCCACGCGATCGCCGGCGCGTCGCCGGTGTCGACCCCGATCACCGCCAGGTCGCCGTCGCCATCGGCGCCGAGGATCTTGCCTTCGGCCTCGCGGCCATCGGCGAAGAAGACGTGCACCTCGTCGCCATGCAGGTTGTGGGCGTTGGTAAGGACCTTGCCGGACTCGACCACGACGCCGGACCCGCCGCGCCATCGGTTTCCAATGCCAACTGTTGACGCGCCCGCGGTCGCCGCGACCGAAGCGATCGTCTTGCCAAGCTCATCCAAGGGACCCATCGAGTGTTCTCCATCTGGTAGCGTGTGACTTGCAATGCGCAAGTTACTCGCTCCGGAGGGATTGTCAAGGCCGATGCCGTACGATCCCGTCATGGCCTCCCCTGACTCACCACTGGCCGCCGCGCTCGAGCGGGTGGGGGACCGATGGAGCCTCCTCCTGGTCGAGGCGCTGCTGCCCGGCCCGCGCCGGTTCGGCGAGCTGGAGGAGGCCGTCAGCGGGATTGCGCCGAACATCCTTGCCGACCGGCTGCGCCGCCTCGAGTCCGAGCGGATCGTCTCCGCCACCCCGTACTCGGAGCGCCCGCCGCGCTTTGCCTACGCCCTCACCGATGAGGGTGCGGAGCTGGCCGGCGCCCTGCGCCTCCTGGCCGACTGGGGGTCCCGGGTCTCCCGCGAGTCCGAGCCGCTGCGGCATGCTGCCTGCGGGACGCCGGTCGAAGCGCGCTGGTATTGCCCCACCTGCGACCGGCCGGTGGAAGGCCACGAGGCGGAGCAGGTCCGCCGGGTCTAGACCGACACCATCCGCTCGACTCGCCGGCGCCGCCGCTTGACATGTGACTAATCAGTCACATATAGTCCCCTCGTGGATGAAGAGATCTTCCGGGCACTGGCCGATCCGAGCCGCCGCGCCCTGCTCGACGCGCTTCGCGACCGCGACGGACAGGCGCTCTCCGAGCTCGAGCAGGCTCTGCCGGGGATGACCCGCTTCGGCGTCATGAAGCACCTTCGCGTCCTCGCCGACGCCAGCCTCATCACCACTCGCCGCGACGGCCGCCGGAAGCTCCACTACCTCAACGCCGTCCCGATCCGCCTCATCTACGACCGCTGGGTCAGCAAGTACACCGAGCCCTGGGCCGCTGCCCTGACGGGCCTGAAGCATGAACTGGAGAAGCCGATGGAGAAGGTCTACGAGATCTACATCAAGACGACCCCGGAGCGCCTGTGGCAGGCGATCACCGACCCGGAGCAGCGCGCCAAGTACAACTTCGGGTCGCGGCAGACCTCCGATTGGACCCCCGGCTCCCGGTACGAGGCCGGCCATCCCGCCGCGCCCGGCCTCCTCGGCGAGGGCGAGAACCTGGAGGTGGACCCACCGCGCCGCCTGGTGCAGACGATGCGAGCGCTGTGGAGCGACGAGGCCAAGGCGGAGGGCTTCTCCCGCGTCACCTGGGAGATCGAGCCGGTTGGCGACTCGTGCCGCCTTCTGGTCACGCACGACCAGCTGCGCGAGGGCGCTCTCGAGGAGCTATACGGCGGCTGGCCGATGATCCTCTCCGGCCTGAAGACATGGCTGGAGACCGGCGAGCTGCTCACCACCCCCGGCTCGCTGATGTACGCGGGAGGAGCACCGGAATGAGCGAGACGCGGACCCACATCACCGGCGTCCGAACGGTGGGGATCCCGGTGGCTGACCAGGAACGGGCGCTGACGTTCTACACCGGCACGCTTGGCCTGGAGAAGCGCCTCGATATTCCGTTCGGCAAGGGACGTTGGCTTGAGGTGGCGCCCGTCGGCGCCGCCACCTCGGTCGCACTGGTCCTCACGCAGGCGGGTGACCCGATTGGCGTCGAGACCGGCGTCCGATTCGCGAGCAAGGACGTTCCTGCGGATCACGCGGAGCTCGAGGCCCATGGCGTCGACGTGGACGAGCTGCTTTCCGTCCCCGTGGCGATGTTCGTCTTCCGTGACCCTGACGGGAACCGGCTCGAAATTGTTGAAGGAGGCACCCGATGACCGCACCCGAGAACGTCTACGAGATCGACATCGCCGCGACACCGGAGCGCATCTGGGACGCGATCACCGATCCACAGCAGACCCGCCAGTACTTCTACGGCGCCCTCAGCAAGTCCGACTGGACGGTGGGCTCGCGCTGGACCAGCGAGTCCGAGGAGGGCGAGGTCTACCTCGACGGCGAGATCCTGGAGATCGACCCGCCCCGTCGCCTGGTACACACCCTCCGGGTCGTCCAGGACCCGATCGCGGCGGCCGAGGCGCCGTCGACGGTCGAATGGCAGATCACCCCGATGGGCGACAAGTGTCGTCTCACGATGACCCACACCGGCCGCGGCCCTGCCACGATCGAGTACACCAGCGGTGGCTGGAACACGATCCTGGGCGGGCTGAAGGAGCTGCTGGAGACCGGCTCGGGAGTTGGAGCCGCGATGTAGCGCCCCTTAGAAGGGCTTGAACACCATCAGGTAGAGGATGGTGACCAACCCGATGCCGCCGACCGTCGCGAGCTCCATGGCCCGCGACGAGGCAAGCAATGCCGCGAGCGCCGCCGGATCGGCCGGCGGCGCCTCGGTGCCCTTCTTGTCGTAGACGCCGACGCTGCCGGCCGCGTGCCGGACTCCGTCGAGGTACCGGGTGCCTCGGAAGCTCATGTAGCCCCACAGCACGACCAGGATCGCGATGGACGTCCAGATCCATTTGTGCCCCCACCAGTTGCCGACGAAGCCGGCCGCGACGCCGGTGATCAGCAGGAAGAGCACCGCGAACGCCGCAACTGCCACGGCTGACCTCGAGAGGTCGAGGAGGGCCGCGACGCGGGTCTGATCTCGCTCCTTCCGGACGCTGAGTGCCACGAACATCGAGACCCCGTGGGCCAGGACGAAGGTGAACGCGCCCAGGATGTGGGCGAAGACGAGCCAGGGCTGCCAGTTCATCGCTCAGGCCGCCGTCGGCGCGGGCTCGCGGACCAGCCGCCACGCCTTGAGGCCGAGGGTCACCGCCAGCCAGAAGACGACGAGAGCCAGAACCGGGTGGAAGGCTGCCAGTACCGGCGTGTCCGTGCGCGCCAGCGCGAAGATGGGCTGCACGAACTGCACGACCAGCAGCGCCACGTTCCACCAGATCAGCCGCGATCCAACCCTCGCCACCGCCGCGACAACCAGGAGCAGGATCGGCACCAGGTGGAGGAGCCAGCCCAGGCCAACGTGTGGCGTGAAGTCCCGCGGGACGACGAATATTCCCATCCCCGCCAGGAAGACCTGCACCAGGATCCCGGCCACGTAGAGCCAGACCATGGCGAGGTAGACGTATCGGGCGCCGGACACCATTGCGAGTCACCCTCCAGCACAAACGATCCGGGGTCCAGAAGACGAGGGCAGATAATACTGTCCGCATGTCGAGCCCGATACCTCTTCCCGAGCCGTGGGCCAGCGTTCGGCAGCGGCTCCGCGAGCGCGGCCTGCGCTGGACCCCTCAACGTCGCGCGGTGATCGAGGCGCTCGCCGGCAGCGACGGGCACATCACCGGGGCCGAGCTGCTCGAACGCTGCCGTTCGATCGATCCGGCCACGATCCCGTCGACCGTCTACCGGACTCTTGACGTACTCGAAGACCTTGGGCTGGTGCAGCACGGGCACGGCGCCAATGGACGCGAGGAGTTCCATGTCGGCCCTGAAGGCGTTCACGGGCACCTGCACTGCGCCTCCTGCGGCGGGCGCTGGGAGATCCGGGCCGGCGCAGCTCGCGCGATCGTCGACGGGCTTCGCGCGTCCGATGGCTTCGAGGTGGACCTCTCGCACGTGACGGTGGTCGGGACCTGCGCCGACTGCGCCTCCGCCGCGGTTGGGGCGACGTGACCTTCCTGGGGCTGCCTTCAGCCGGCGACGAGCCTGCAGACGTCGCGATCCTGGGGATCCCCTTCGGGGTCTCGTACCCGTCGCCGGGCAGCACGGCAGGCTGCGCCGACGCCCCGGCCGCGATTCGCGCCCGTTCTCGCCGCCTCGCGAACTTCGCCGATCACCACGACTTCGACCTCGAGGCGCCGATGCTCATCGGCTCGCCTCCGTTGCGGGTGGTGGACGCGGGCGACGTGGACGGAACCACGGAAGACGGAGCTGGCAACTCGGCCAGCGCCGAGTCCGCCGTTCGCGCGCTGCTCGCCGCCGGATCCACGCCGATCGTGCTCGGCGGCGACGACTCGATCCCGATCCCCGTGCTGCGGGCCTACGCCGGGCGGGATCCATTCACCGTCCTCCAG
>DATJIJ010000174.1:0-4762 GCA_035493355.1 Candidatus Methylomirabilota bacterium | reverse complement strand
TGGCTTCGTCCAGCTCAGCAGCCGCTGGTAGATCGGCAGGCGGCGGAACATCCCGCCGGGCGACGGATCGGCGCTGAGGGTCGCGTGGGCGATCCCGAGCCGATCCAGCTCGTGGCTGAACTGGATCGCGCCGGGCCCGCTGCCGACCACCACGACGGGGTACTCACCCGGTGGGAACGGCCGTTCGTCGACCTGGGCCTTCGCGGTCGCTCGCGGCATGCGACTACCCGGAGTGCTGGTTGGCGACGCTCAGGCGCCGAGCCATGGCCACGAGCATGCGGTACATGACGGTCGGGTGCTTGTCCAGGAAGTCGTGGAGGCCGGGACCGGCGAGCACGAGGCAGCGCAAGGGGGTGACCGCCGTCACGTCGGCGGTCGGCGCGCTCCCCAGCAGCAGGGACATTTCGCCGAAGAAGTCGCCGCGCCCGATGGTTGCGCGCTGCTCGCCATCGATCTTCACCGATGCCTCGCCGTCGACCACCACGTAGAAGTTCGAGCCGCTGATCCCCTGCCGCAGGATCCGCTGGCCGGGGGCAAAGGTCGACTCCTCGAAGATGTGGCTGATCGCCTCGAGCTGCGGTCCGCCGAGGTCGGCGAAGAGGCTCAGCGACGAAATGAGCTCGAGCGCGTCGTCGGGCATGGCCGCCATGGTAGCGACCGTCCATGGCGGATGCCTGTAATGCGATTCAGCGCACCTGGTGCGCCGCTGAAACGTCGGGGGAGTATCGTCCCCGCATGACCTTCAGACGAGGCACGCGCCTCGATCCCGGGCAGGTCCGCGACATGCGCGGGGCGAGCGGCGGCGTGCTGGCTGCCGGCGGCGGCCTGGGCGGGATCATCGTGCTTGTCGCCGTGCTCCTGCTCGGCGGCTCCCCGCAGGACGCGGCGACCCTCACCGGCATCCTCGACCAGACCACGGTCGGCGATGCGTCGCCGAACGACCTCACGCAGGAATGCCAGACCGACGTCGACGCCAACTCCCGTGAGGACTGCAGGATCATCGGCTACGTGAACAGCATCCAGGCGTACTGGACCACGGCGGTGGACGGCTACACGCTCGCTCCCACCACATTCTTCACCGGTTCCTACAACACCGGCTGCGGGCAGGCAACGAGCGCTGTTGGTCCGTTCTACTGCCCGCCGGACAAGAGCGTCTACATCGACCTCGGCTTCTTCGACATGCTGGAGACGCAGTTCGGGGCGGAGGGCGGCCCGTTCGCCGAGGCGTACGTGATCGCCCATGAATACGGCCACCACGTCCAGGACCTGTTGGGTGTCCTCACGGCCGGGGGTGGGGGCACCGGAGCCGAGAGCCAATCGGTACGCACCGAGCTGCAGGCCGACTGCTACGCCGGCGTGTGGGCCGCCCATGCGGTCGAGACCGGCTTCCTCGACCCATTGACCAAGGACCAGATCGGCCAGGCGCTCGATGCGGCAGCGGCGGTCGGCGATGATCGGATCCAGGCACAGCAGGGGCAGGTCAACCCCGAGACCTGGACCCATGGCTCGTCCGCCGAGCGCCAGCAGTGGTTCCAGACGGGCCTGAGCAGCGGCGACCCAAACAGCTGCGACACGTTCAACGCCAACCTGTAGGAACGCCGCTTCCCTCGTCTTCGCGGCGTGTACCGTTTCCCCCATGACAGCACGCATCGGGAAGGTCGCACCGCCGGGGTCCACGATCGGGATCGTCACGCCAGGCAGCCCGCCGGAGTCGCGTGCCGAGGTGCAACGCGGCATCGCCTGGTGGAACGAGCACGGCTACGAGGTGAAGCTGCTCCCCAGCGCCCTGGAGCGGGACGACTGGCATGCCGGCTCTCCGCGGGCGCGCGCCAACGACATCCAGCAGGCGTTTGCGGATCCGGAGATCGACGTCATCCAGACGATGCGCGGCGGCTACGGCTCCGCCCAGGTCATCCCGCTGCTCGACCTGGATGCCATCGCCAGGAACCCGAAGGCGTTCATCGGCCTGTCGGACATCACGGCGCTGCACGTCGCGTTCAACCAGGTGGGGCTCGCCACCTTCTATGGACCCAGCCTCACGATGGTCGGCGATCCCAGTCCGCCGGCTCTCACCACCGACCGGTTGCTGCGGGTGCTCGCCGGTGACACGAGCGGGGAGGTCCCTCCCGACGCGGACCGGCTGACGGTCCTGGCCCTCTCGCCTGGCCGGGCCAGCGGGCGCCTGCTCGGTGGCTGTCTTGGCGACTTCATCTACACGATCGGGACGCCGTGGGAGATCGATCTCGCCGACAGCATCTTCTTCTTCGAGGAGACCGGGATCGCGCCCATCCGGCTCGATCGCGCGCTCCTCTACCTCGACCAGATCGGCAAGCTGCGCGGCGTCCGCGGCATCGTGGTCGGCGAGCTGGCCGGGTCGGAATGGCACGAATTCACCTCATCGCCACGCTCGAAGACCCAGGAAGAGGTGATCGAGGGCCGGCTGGCGCACCTGGGCGTGCCAATCCTCTACGGGCTGCCGCTCGGCCACGGTTCGACGCTTTCCACACTGCCGCTCGGCGTGGGCGCGACCGTGGACGCCGACGCCCTGACCCTGACCATCGACGAGCCAGCCCTGGCCGGCTGAGCCCGATGGCGTACCGGGGCCGCCCACTGATCCACCCCAAGTCCATCGCGGCATGGCGCAGCTGGCTGGCGAAGCACCACGAGGACACCGATGGGGTCTGGCTGGCCACCTGGAAGCGGGCCAGCGGCAAGACGCCGCTCGACTACGGGTTGATCGTCGAGGAGGCCCTCTGCTTCGGCTGGATCGACGGCCTCGTCAACACCCTCGAAGACGGACGCCAGGCGCAGCTGCTGACCCCGCGCCGGCGTGGCAGCGGCTGGTCAGGTTCAAACAAGGAGCGAGTGCAGCGGCTCGTCGCCGACGGACGGATGACCGAGGCCGGGATGCGGGTCATCGACGCCGCCAAGGCGGATGGCTCGTGGTCGATGCAGGACGCCGCCGAGGCGCTGATCGAGCCGGCCGAGCTGAAGGCGGCCCTGAACGCCAACGCCGATGCCCGCCAGCAGTGGGACGCCTTTCCCAAGTCGCCGCGCCGCGCGCTGATCTGGTGGGTGATGTCGGCGAAGCGTCCCGAGACCCGCGACCGTCGAGTGGCGACCATCGTCAGCGAGGCAGCCCAGGGACGCCGCGCCAACTACTGAGGGAGCCTCAAGGCGGCGAAGAGCGTCCCGATCACCCGCCTCAGCTCGGGCAGGTTGCGGGAGGCCGGCACCCGTCGCTCGAAGATCCCAAGCAGCTCCCCGTAGTACCAGGCCTGCTCGGCGCGGCCGGCGTTGAAGCGCGACCACACGCCTTCGCCCTCGGTGTCCAGGTCGATGAGGATCGAGCGCGCGTTGTGCAGCTTGTCCGCGAGTGAGACGCGCAGCACGGCGTCTGGTGCATCCGCGAGCTGTCGCAGGTAGCGTCCCTTGCGTGCCCGCCATGGCGCCTTCGCCTCGCCAACGGCCGGCATCGCGTCGCTGAGTGCCGCGACCAGCGCCGCCACGGTGTCGCCGAAGCGGGAACGGATCTCGTCGAGCACGACCTCGCCACCCTGGTCCTCCGGACCGTCGTGGAGCAGCGCGGCGATCGCCTCGTCCTCCGTTCCCCCATCCTCGAGCACCAGGCTGCAGACGGCGAAGAGGTGGGTCACGTAGGGAATCGCAGTTCCCTTGCGCACCTGCGACCGATGCAGCTCGATCGCGTAGAGCACCCCTCGCTCGAACCGGTCAGTCAGCATCGATCCTGGCGTCCGCCCCCGAGGTGTCGCGGCGAGTCAAGACCAGGGCGAGTCCTGCCACCGCAGCCACCCCGGCACCGCCGAAGACCACCACGCTCCCCCACCGGATCGCGTTTGGGCTGAGCAGATCCGGCGCGAAGATCGAGAAGGAGGTGATCGAGCCGATGACCGCCACGACAGAGAGGGCGATCCCGACCACGAACGACCAGACCTCGCGGTTGCGCATCCCCTCCGAGACCTCCGCCGCCAAGAGGCCGGCGACCAGCAACCCGGCGGCGAAGCCCACGGTCAGCACGTACCAGTCGAGATCGGTCACCGCGGCAAAGAGCTCGAGCGCCAGGACCCCCAGCAGGCCGATGGCACCGCGGACCCACACCCTGCCGTACGAGCGAAAGATCGCGACGGGGAGCGCCAGGACCCAGTCCGGAACCGGCTCGGGCAGCGCCCTCCGCGCCTCAATGTCCTTGGCCGCCTCAGCTGCCTCCTCAGGCGTGACGCCTCGCGGCGACCTGCACTTGTAGCAGGAGGCGTCCTGCGCACGGTTCGGCTTCCAGCAGACTCGGCAGATCCATTCCTCGCCAGTGGGCCCGCGCATGGACCGATCGTACGTTACGAAGCCGGCGCTGGCTCCCCCTTCTCCACCGCCGGCGACTCCCCCATCCGCCCGCCGGGCAGACCAAAGAAGACGAGCAGCGCGGCAACCAGCGACGCGCCGATCCCGAGCACGAAGGTCGTCGATGTGGCGATCGAGAAGGCCTGGTGAATCCCAACGACCATCGCGTCCACGAATGGCGCAATCTGCTCCCCGCC
This sequence comes from Candidatus Methylomirabilota bacterium, assembly GCA_035493355.1. Lineage (GTDB taxonomy): Bacteria > Chloroflexota > Limnocylindria > QHBO01 > QHBO01 > CF-167. Next base: position 209 of record DATJIJ010000174.1, on the reverse strand, counting down.
CGCAGCCCGGAGCGCCGCCCCCAGGTCATTCGTTCCGGACAGGTTCTGGAGCGCCGCGCCCCCACTCGTCAGGAATCCGCCCACCACCTCCTGCGGCACTCCCGCGGCGATCATCTGCGCCGGAATCTCCTCGATCAGCTTCGAGCCGAAGATCGTGCCGGTGAGCGCCAGGCCAACCGTGCCCCCGACCTGCTGGAACAGGGTCAGGC
>DATJIJ010000173.1:0-7334 GCA_035493355.1 Candidatus Methylomirabilota bacterium | reverse complement strand
ACGATCAGCTCCGCCAGCAGCGGCGACGGGCGATGGTCCTCGAGGTCATCCCGTCGCTGGCGGCCGAGCCCGGACCCGACGATGCCGTCGTCGATCGGGACCAGCTTGAGCGAGCCTTCCGGAGGCTCTCCACCGAACATCGCGCCGCCGTCGTGCTGCAGTACTACCGCGGCCTGACCCTTCCAGAAATCGCCGAGATCCTGAACCTGCCCGTCGGCACGGTCAGGTCTCGGCTCCACTACGCGAAACGTGCACTGCGCGCCGCCATCGAGGCTGATAACCGACCGACCGCCCAGAAAGGTCGCCTTGCATGAACCGAGAGCCGAATGTCGACGAGATTGTCGCCCGCTGGGTCGACGATGGACCCGAGGTCGCTCCAGAGCGGTTCGTGTGGGCTGCCCTCGAGGAGGTCGAGCGCATGCCACAGCGTGGCGCATGGCGCATCGCGTTGGAGAACACTCCGATGTTCAATAAGATCGCACTCCCCGTCCTGGGCGTCGCCGCCGTGGCTCTCGTCGCCATCCTCGCCTACCAACAGCTGGGCACCGACCGGGGCCAGGCGCCCAGCGCGAGCCCTTCTCCCAGCGGTGCCGCAACGATCGACTGCGGCGTCCGCGCACAAACGGCAACCACGGTTGAAGTCGTCTGGTGTGCGTTGCGAGGTGCCAGCGAGCGGCTGGTCGTCCATTTCACGATGACCGCCCCGTCCAACTGGGCGGCTCAAACCTATAATTCCGGCCAGGCGCTCTATCTCCGACCCGGCGGCAGAGCCATCGCGTTTGGCCTCGGAGGCTCCCAGACCGTCGACGACTGGGTCAGTTCGTTCTCCAACGAATCGGCCTTCGAGGTTTCCGCGCCAGAGCCGATCAGTCTCGACGGGACGGACGGTTTCGTCTTCGACGTGCGACTTGCTGCAGGCACGAACCCCGGAGACGCGCCGCCGGTGCTCGAGGACATCGAACTTCCATGGAAGCTCCAGGAGGGCAGCGTGGCCCGCGTCTGGATCCTGGACGGTTTGGCAGAGCCGCTGGCGATCGTCACCGGTTCGTCTGAAGCGGACTTCGAGGCATGGGCTGGCACGGTCGGCGCGGCAGTCGAATCCCTTCGCTGGGGCACCTCGCCGTAATCCGGCCAGGGAGAGAGCTACCGGGACCGGCGACGGCCGGCCGGTCCCGGTAGTAGATGCCCCAGCTGATCGTCAGCGGAACCATCCCTGCCATCCGGCCCCTTGTTGGCACGGTGTTGCATGCAGGCACCGCCGCATGGTCCTACCGAACTCGCGCCCCGACCGGCCCATTGGTCATGCCACGCCTCCGGGACATGTGCACTACAGACCATCCGGTGGCTGGTCCCTACGCTCCTTGCATGTCAACCGATATGCCCCGACGACAGCCACGCCGCGTCTTTGCACGCGCCGTCGCCCTCTCCGGGACCGCCCTCCTGGTGGCCGCGCTGCTCGTCTGGGCGCCCCAGCCGGCAACCGGTTGGGACCAGTCTGCGGCCGAGGCGACGCTTTGGCAGCTGCTCAATGGTGACCGCACCAACAACGGTCTCCCGCCGCTGGTCAAGCACAGCACCCTGGTCAGCCTCGCGCGCTGGCGCAGCAAGGACATGGTCGATCGAAACTACTTCAGTCACACGATCCTCGGCACGAGCTATCAGGTCTACCACTGGTACGACAAGAACGGCCTGAGCTGGTCTTCGGGCGGCGAGAACATCGGCTGGAACAACGGCTTCTCCGATGCCGACTCTCCCGTGAAGATCAACGAGGGGTTCATGGCCTCCTCGGGGCACCGCGCCAACATCCTTAACACGGCGTGGTCCCACGGTGGTGTCGGAGCCTATGGGGCCGATGGGGTGATGTGGGGCGGATTTGGCAGCACCACGCTCAAGGTGCGGAACATGCGCATGTACACCGAGCTCTTCATCAAGCTGAAGTCCGCACCAGCACCGACACCGGCGCCGACACCCAAGCCGCCGGCTCCGACCCCCGCGCCGACACCCAAGCCGCCGGCTCCGACCGCGGCGCCGACCCCGCACCAGGTCCCTCTGGAGAGCGCTTCCGCGACGCCGGTCCCGACTCCGAGCGATACCCCGAGCCCGACCCCCGAGCCGACCCCAGAGCCTCAGACAGCGAGCCTGATCCGATCCGTGCACTCCACGGTCGGTGACGACGCGCCGGGTCACAACGCGCTGGTGGCACACAGCATGCGCATCCAGACGGCGACGGCTCCGGACCGTGGCATCTTCGAGACCGTGATCGGCTCGCTGCTCAGCTTCTTCCTCGGCTGATCACCCGCGGGCGCCCCTCGCGCCTGCATCGGTCCCAACCAGCGGGCTAGACTTCCGACGATGTCGGTGATCCTCGAAGCGCACGACCTGGTCAAGCGCTATCCGCTTGGCGAAGGCTCTGTCGACGCTCTGCGGGGCGTCTCCCTCTCGGTCGCCAAGGGCGAGTTCGTGGCGATCATGGGGTCGTCGGGCTCCGGCAAGTCGACGATGCTGCACCTCCTCGGTGGCCTGGACCGGCCGTCGGAGGGAACCGTGCTGATCGACGGAATCAACATCAGCCAGCTGAACGACGAGGACGCGACGCTCACCCGGCGCGAGAAGACAGGGTTCGTCTTCCAGTTCTTCAACCTTATCTCGCTGCTGAACGTGGCGGAGAACGTCGCCCTGCCGTTCCTGATCGCCGGAGATTCATTGGCCGCCCACAAGGAGCGCGTCGACGCCCTGCTGGAGCTGGTGGGGCTCTCGGACAAGGCGAAGCACAAGCCGGATCAGCTCTCGGCGGGGGAGCAGCAGCGGGTTGCGCTGGCCCGAGCGCTCGCCAACGAGCCGGCGATCCTCCTCGCCGATGAGCCGACCGGGAACCTCGACTTCACGACCGGTACCGAGATCCTCGACCTGATCTGGGATTCCTGCGATCGGCTCGGGCAGACGATCGTGCTGGTCACCCACGATGCGCGCGCCGCCGCGTACGCCGATCGAGTCCTCATCGTCCGCGACGGGACGATCCGCGACGAGATCGAGCTTGGACGGCGGCGCGACCATGAAGCCCGGCCGCTGATCACCCGCCTGGCCGCGCTGGGGCTCTAGGCCGATGCGCCTGGCGACCCTCGCCTGGCGTGGCCTGACGGCCCGACGCCTCCGATCGTCGCTCACCATCATCGGCGTCGCCCTGGGCGTCGCCCTGGTGTCCGGCACCCTGCTCGCCAACCAGGCAGCCAGCGAGGCGGTCGCGCGGGCCGCGCAGGAGATCTTCGGGAAGGCGGATCTACGGGTCCGCGCCTTCGAGCTCGACGGCTTCGACCCGCGAACCGTCGAGATGCTGCGGCGCATCCCCGGTGTGCTCGAGGCGGCGCCCATCACGGAGCGGCGCATCAATACCTCGACCCTTCCTGGGCCGGGCGAGCACGTGTTCGCCCCCCTCCTCGCGATAGGAGTGGATGCGGACAGGGAGGCCGCCGTTCGGACCTACGACCTGGAGGCGGGCAGGTTCCTGTCTCCGGACAACCCGAACGAGGTGCTCCTGAATGCGGCCTGGGCCAGCGCGCGGGGCCTTGGAGTGGGGGATGAGCTCGTCCTGACCGGGGCCATTTCCGGGGTGCCGCATGTCCGGATCGTCGGCCTCCTCGGCGATCTGGGGGTCGGAGCGCTCCAGCAGGGCAATGTCCTCGTCATCGACCGAACCTTCCTCGACGAATCCTTCAGCAAGCACGCTCCGCTCACCTCGGTTGACCTGGTGGTGCAGGAGGGTCGCGCCGGGGACGTTGAGAAGGCCCTTGACCGCGGGATGACGGAGCCGTTCGTCGTCGAGACGGTCGCGGACGCGCAGCTTCAGCTGAGCCGCGCGCAGCAGGGCTTTGCCGGGATCGCATTCCTGTTTGGCCTGGTGGCCCTCGTCGTCGGCTCGTTCCTGGTCGCGAACACGCTGGCCATGACGCTGACCGAGCAGACCCGGGAGATCGGCCTCCTCCGAGCCGCCGGCCTGACTGGTCGCCAGGTGATGGGTCTCTTCGTTCGTCAGGGGGCGGCGGTGGCAGTGATCGGGAGCGTGCTCGGAGTCGCGTTGGGGATCGGCCTCGCCGGTCTGATCATTGGATTCCTGCGCAGCACCCGCGCGGTGCTGGTGACAGGCCTGCCGGTGAACCTCTTCGCCCTCCTGCTCGCTTTCGGAATGGGGATCGCCGTCACCCTCGCGGCATCGGCGTTCCCCGCCGCCGCCGCGGCTCGCATCTCGCCCTTGGACGCCTTACGCCCCTCCCGACAGCCGGGCCGCACGCTTTGGGGCCGTCTTCGCTGGATCGTGATCCTGGAGCTGGTCGTCGTGCTGCTCGGCGTGGCGGCGTATCCGGTCGACCGAGGCGATTTCGGCGTCCCCGGCGTGGCGCTGGCCCTCGCAATCCTCCTCGCCGGCACGGCCTTGACCGCCATCCTCCTCCAGCCACTCAGCCGCATCGTGGGCCGGCCGTTCGAGTGGTTCTTCGGCGCGGAAGGGCTCCTCGGTCGAGCGAATCTCGGGCGAGATCGACCACGCACGGGACTGACGATCGGCGCATTGATCATCGCCCTCAGTGCCGTCGTGACGTTGGGCGTCGTCGCCAACAGCGCGCGCGCCACCGCGGGACGCTGGGTCGATTCGGTACTCCCGGGTGGCTATGCGATCCGCTTCACCCTTCCCGTCGACATCGACTTCTGGCAGCCGAACCTCGAGACGGTGCCCGGCGTCGCCGCCGTCACGCCCATCGCGGACTTTCCTGCAGTCGTGGTGCGGGATGACGGACAGTCAGAAGCTTCCGTCGCCGGCATCGACCCGGGCGTCTTCTCGCGCACGGGTTCGCTCATCTTCGTGAACGGGAGCCGTGACGAGGCGTTCAACGCGCTCAACAACGGCGGAGCGATCCTTGTCCCAGATCCAGTGGCGCGGCGGGACAAGCTCGGCGTTGGGTCCACCGTGCAGCTTGCCAAGCCTGGCGAGGAGACGCATGCCTTCACCGTCGCGGGCATCATCGCGTACAGCCTGCCGGGCCGGGCCGCCGACGGCGCCATGCTCGTCAGCCTGGCCGATGCGCGCCATCTCTTCGCTGCCTCGACCGCCGAGGTGTGGGCCTTCGTGAGGCAGGCGGACTTTCCGGACTCCGCATTCCATGCAGCGCTGCAGGAGCGCGCCAACGATGTCTCCGCCGAGCTGCTCACGGCGGCAGGCCTTTCCAGTGACCTCGAACGCTCGCTGGATCGGGTCATCGGTCTCTTCGACGTCCTCTCGCTGCTGGCGGTCGTGATCGCGGGGCTCGGGATCGTCAACACGCTCGGCGTAAGCGTGCTGGAGCGCGCCAGAGAGATCGCCATCCTGCGCTCGCACGGCATGACCACCGGCCAGGTGCAGGCGATGGTGGTCGCCGAGGCTTCGATCATGGGCGCCATCGGCGGGATCGCGGCGATCGTGACGGGGCTCCTGATGTCGTGGGCCGTCGTCGGCGGGACCGCCTCGCGCGACTTCGACGCCGGGCTTGCCATTCCCTGGCCGCTGCTGATCAGCGTCCTGCTGCTCGGAACCGGAGTCGCCGCGCTGGCGGGGCTGTATCCCGCTCGCCTCGCCGCTCGGATTCCCATCGTGCGCACGATCGCCCATCACGAATAGCCGAAGAGGAGAGGCCGATGGCCGGACGGTTCTGGGAAGCGCAGCATGGCCGCATCTGGATCGGCCGGCTTGCGACGGGGGACGACCTCGTCGAGGAGATCGAGCGGTTCTGTGCTGACCAGGATGTGCGGGCCGCCTGGGTGAATGCCATCGGCGCCGTCAGCCATGCCGCGTATGCCTACTACGACCAGGGGGAGCGCCGGTACGTGGAGCTGGAGAGCACCGAGCACCACGAGATCACCGGCTTCCTCGGGAACATCTCGATGCGCGACGATCGGCAATTCCTGCATGCGCATGGAACCTTTGCGACTCGCACCGGGGAAGCTGCCGGCGGTCACCTCCTGCCGGGGTGCGTGGTCTTCGTGGCGGAGGTCACCATCCGCGAGATGACCGGCGTCGAGCTGGTGCGGACGCCCGATGAGGTGACTGGCCTGGCGTTGTGGTAACGAGCAGCCGGGAGCGGCGCCGTGCTCCAGCCTGAAGCCACTTGGCTCGTGATCGCCGACATCTCCGGCTACACGAGCTACCTCGCCGGGGTCGAGCTCGACCACGCGCAGGACATCCTGGCCGACCTGATCGGTACGGTCGTCACGTCGCTGCGGCCGGGCTTCCGCCTCGCGAAGCTCGAGGGCGATGCCGCCTTCGTCGCCGCGCCCGCCGAGAAGCTCGACGGCTCGCTGCTGCTCGACACGATCGAGCGCTGCTACTTCGGATTCCGTCGGCGCCGGCGTGACGTGCGCCAGGCGACCTCTTGCGAGTGCAACGCCTGCGTCCGGATCCCCGACCTCAACCTGAAGTTCGTCGTGCATCACGGCCAGGTGCTGCGACAACGAATCGCGGGCAGTGAGGAGCTGCTCGGCTCGGACGTGGTCGTGGTCCATCGGCTTCTCAAGAACGACGTCATCGAGGAGCTTGGCATCGGCGCCTATGCGCTCTTCTCTGAAGCCGCGGTGAATGCCATGGCGATCGACCCGGCCGCTCTTGCCATGCGCCCCCTCAGCGCGACGTATGAGCACATCGGCGAGCTGTCGACCTGGGTCCACGACCTCGAGCACCGCTGGCAGGAGGAGGAGTCGCGGCAGCGGGTCTATGTGGAGCCCGCGGAATCGGCGTTTGGCTCGTCGGTCCCCACCAGCGCGCCGCCGCAGGTTGCGTGGGAGTTCCTGACCGTACCGGGCCGCCGGGCGGGGTGGCAGGCGGGCGTGACGGACGTTCTGCTGGCTGACAGTGCGGGCAATCGGCGCAGCGTCGGTGCCACCATCCACTGCATGCACGGGACCGAGGCGGTGATCGAGGAGATCCTCGATTGGCGCCCCTACGACTACTGGAGCAATCGGTCGACGATCAACACGCCGGCCGGCCCGATGAAGATGCTGGCGACGATCGAGCTCGAACCCACGGCTTCGGGCACGACCGTCCATTTCCGGTACGCCTGGCCAAAGACGGCCAAGGAGCGAACGATCCTGGAAGGTCTGCTGCCGATGTACGAGGGCATCTTCAACGCGAGCAGTGCCTCGATGATCGCGCAGCTTGAGGCCGAGCTCACGAGTCGCCGGACCGACACTCAGCCCGAGCCAGAGCTGCCGCACGGCAGACCTGGTGGCATCCTCGCCTCACTGCCGCCGGATGTCGGGGCGGGACCACCGTCAGAGACGTCAAGCCTCTGACCCGTACAATGGCGTCTCGCGCG
>DATJIJ010000172.1:0-5924 GCA_035493355.1 Candidatus Methylomirabilota bacterium | reverse complement strand
TTCGAATCCGGTCGCCGAGGCGCCGAACATCTGGGACGTCGCCCAGGCGCAGTTCGATGCCGCGGCCGAGCAGCTCGACCTGGATCCCGGCCTGCGTCGCGTGCTCCGCGTCCCGCAGCGAGAGCTCACCGTCAACTTCCCCGTGACGATGGACGATGGCCACGTGGAGGTCTTCACCGGCTTCCGCATTCAGCACAACGTCAGCCGCGGTCCGGCCAAGGGTGGCATTCGCTACCACCAGGACGTGACCCGCGACGAGGTGCGAGCCCTGTCGATGTGGATGACCTGGAAATGCGCCGTCGTGAACATCCCGTACGGCGGCGGTAAGGGCGGCGTGATCGTCGATCCGAAGAAGCTCTCGATGCGCGAGCTCGAGGGCCTCACCCGCCGTTTCACGACCGAGATCAGCCCGCTGATCGGGCCGGACCGGGACATTCCGGCGCCCGACGTCAACACCAACGCCCAGGTGATGGCCTGGATGATGGACACCTTCTCGATGCATCGCGGCTACACCATCCCCGGCGTCGTCACCGGCAAGCCCATCGCGATTGGCGGCTCGTTGGGACGGAACGAGGCGACTGCCCGCGGCGCGGTCTTCACCCTGAACCAGGCCAGCAGGGCGCTCGATATCCCACTCGCCGGCGCGAGGGTCGCGATCCAGGGCTACGGCAACGCGGGCTCCATCGCCGCCGAGCTCCTGGCGGCGGAGGGATCGGTGATCGTGGCCGTCAGCGACTCTCAGGGCGGCATCTACAACCCCAAGGGCCTCGACCCGGCGCGGGTCGGCGCGTGGAAGGCGGAGCATGGCACGGTCGTCGGCTTCCCCGGTGCCGATGCGGTGAGCAACACCGAGATCCTCGAGCTCGACTGCGAGATCCTCGTCCCGGCGGCGCTCGAGAACCAGATCACCGAGCACAACGCGCCGAACATCAAGGCCAAGATCGTGGCCGAGGCGGCGAACGGACCGACCACCCCGCAGGCGGACCAGATCCTGTACGACCGCGGCGTCTTCGTGATCCCGGACATCCTCTGCAACGCCGGCGGCGTGACCGTCAGCTACTTCGAGTGGGTGCAGGACATGCAGTCCTTCTTCTGGACCGAGTCCCGCATCAACGAGAGCCTGCACGAGATCATGGATCGGGCGTTCGAGAGCGTGCACGCAATGAGCAAGCGCCATTCGGTCCACATGCGCACCGCCGCCTACATGGTGGCCGTGGCGCGCGTGGCCGAGGCGACGACGCTGCGAGGCCTGTACCCCTAGACTCCTGCGCATGCTCGACCACGAAGAGCGCTTCCTGTTCCGCGAGGAGATCCTGAACCTGGCCAACGCCCTGGGCGAGGCGGGGGCGCTGGACAACGTCGAGGACCTGCTCGCCGACGTGACTACCTCGCCCCGCTTCGACAGCGACGTCTTCACCCTGGAGCGCTCGCTACAGGTAATGCTCGGCAGCCGGGCGGGATCCACCCTGGTCGGGCTGTTGACGGTGACCCGCGAGGTCTTCGACGAGGTCGGCGAGATCGGCCTCCCGCCCGACGTCCACGAGCGGCTGGTCGGCTGGCGCGCGCGCTTCGGGCTGGCGATCGACAACGCCCTCAACTTCCTGAACAACCCCGATGGCATCCAGGGGCACAACTTCGGAACGCAGCTGACCCACGCGGAGGGTGGTCTCACCCTGCAGGGCCGCCTCACCCTCGTGCGCTACAACAACGAGCCGCAGTTCTTCATCGCCGACGCCGACGTCCTCCTCAGCATGGCGGCCGACGTGATGGAGCGCCTCGGCGAGCACCTCGAGCCGGAGATGGTCGAGCCTGAGCTGATGGCTCGCCTGCGGGAAGCGGTCGACCTGATCGAGCGGCGCGGCAAGCCGCGGGGGTGAGCGCCGGTCAGCGGGTCTTCGTGGCGGCGACCGGGCAGAATCGGGGCAAGACCACGGCGTCGCTGGGCCTCACCGCCGCCATCATCGCCCGCGGCGCGCGGATCGGGTTCATCAAGCCGGTCGGCCAGCGGTACGTGGTGGTTGAGGGGACCCGCGCCGACGAGGACGCGGTCCTGATGAAGGCCGTCTTCGACCTCCCCGATGCCCTCGACGACATGAGCCCGGTGACCCTGCCGCGCCACTTCACCACCGACTACATCATGGGAAAGGTGGAGAACCACCTCGAGCGGGCCGTGACCGAGGCGGCGACGCGGGTCAGCGCCGACAAGGACCTCCTCGTCATCGAGGGGACCGGGCACGCCGGAGTCGGCGCGGTCGTGGGGCTCTCGAATGCACGCGTGGCCGCCCTCCTCGAGGCGCCGGTCGTCATCGTCAGCGAGGGAGGCGTCGGCCGGCCGATCGACGAGATCGTCCTGAACCACGCGCTCTTCGAGCGCGAGGGGGTGCGCGTCGTCGGGGCGGTGGTGAACAAGGTGGACGTCGACTCGCATCCGCAGCTCCCCGAGGTGCTGCGACGCGGCCTTGGCCAGCATGGCATCGAGCTGCTCGGCTGCATCCCGTACAGCGACCTGCTGGCCAACCCGTCCCTCGAGCTGATCGCGACCCACCTCGACGGCGAGCTGCTGGCCGGGGCGGCGACGCCGGGTCGCACGATCGGGCACGTGGCGATTGGCGCGATGCGTGCCGAGCATGCCGTCGGCCTGATCCGCGACCGGACGCTGCTGATCACCCCCGGCGACCGGGACGACATGCTGACGATGGCGCTCGAGCTGAACGCGAAGTCGGAGGGCCAGGTCACCGGGATCGTCCTGACCGGGGGCTTCCCGCCGGCTGATCCGATCTTGGCGGCCCTCCGCTCGGCCGGCCTCTTCACCTACCTCGTCAAGAGCGACACCTATCGGACCGCGCAGGCGGTCGACGAGATCTTGGTCAAGACCCACCCCACCGACACCGACAAGATCTCGACGATCATCCGGCTGGTGGACGGGGCACTCGACATCGGCGACTTCCTGGCGCACCTCTAGCCGCCCGGACGGGTCAGGGTTAGCATGCCGCGCATGACAGCAACGAAGCCAGCCATCGATCGGCTCCATTTCACCGGTGACGACGAGGCCGATCGGCTGCTCGCCAGCGAGCCGCTCGCGCTCCTCATCGGCTTTGCCCTCGACCAGCAGGTCACGGTCCAGAAGGCCTTCTCCGGCCCCGCCGAGCTGCGGCGCCGGATCGGGCACCTGGATGCGGCACGCATTGCGGCCATGGATCCCGAGGAGCTGGCCACCGCGTTCCGTGAGCGACCCGCGTTGCATCGCTTCCCGGGCGCGATGGCGGGTCGCGTGCAGGCCCTCTGCGCCTATCTCGTCTCGACCTATGGTGGCGACGCCAGCCGCGTCTGGATCGATGCGCGCGACGGGCGCGACCTCCAGGCCCGGCTCCTCGCGCTGCCCTCCATCGGCGACATGAAGGCGCGCTCCCTGATCGCGATCCTCGGCAAGCGATTCGGGCTCGAGAAGCCTGGTCTCGCCGAGGTGATGCCGACCCATCCGACGCTGGGCGACGTGGACTCGGCCGAGGCGCTGGCGAGCTACCAGGCCGGAAAGCGAGCCTGGAAGGCGGCGCACCGGGCCAAGGCCTGACCGCCTGCCCGGACAAAAGGAAGGAGGCCGGACGTGGGCACTCGCCGGCCTCCTCGTACGCCGCGGCGCAACGGACCGAGGCCCGCGCGCGCGGTGACAATCGGCATCATACGGAGCCGACCCCCGACGTCACTAGTACTTTGTGGCGGGGTTCTCGCTCAGGCCACGTCCCATGCCAGGGGCATGTTGTCGGTGAGCCGGGTGCGACCAATCCAGACCGCCACGAGCGCCAGCGCTGGGCCGCTCACGCGCTGCAGCTCCACCAGGCTGGCGGCGTCCGCGACACTCACGTAGTCGGGCCGGGCCATCGACTCAGCGGAGATCACCTCGGTCATCCGCGCCCGCAGCACCTCGGCCGAGCGCTCGCCGGCGTCGTAGGCGGCGCGGGCGGCATTCAGTGCGGCGAAGAGGCATGTCGCGGCGTGCCGCTCCTCGATCGAGAGATGCGCGTTCGCGCTGGACAGTGCCAGGCCATCGGCTTCTCGAACGGTCGGGCAGATGACCAGCTCGATGTTCAGGAACAGGTCGCGCATCATCCGACGCAGGATCACGACCTGCTGCGCATGCCGCTGTCCGAGATAGAGGCTGGCGGGGCCGACGAGGTGGAGCATCTTCAGCATGACCGTGGTCAGGCCGTCGAGGTGGCCAGGTCGCGAGGCGCCCTCCAGCTGGCGGGTCAGCCCCTCCACCGTGACCCTCGTCACGTCGTCCGGCGGGTAGAGGCTCGAGACATCCGGCATGAAGACGAGCGTCGCCCCCTCGCGTTCCAGCAGCGCCAGGTCGCGCTGCTCGTCGCGATGCATGGTGCTGCCCTCGTCGAGGGTCGGGAACTCGCCCGCGTTCTGGAATGAGCTGACGACGACGCAGCCGTTCTCGGCGCTCGCCCGCCGCACGAGGGAGAGCTGCCCGTCGTGCAGGACGCCCATGGTCGGGACGAAGCCGACGGACTCGCCGGCGAGGCGCCGCTCCAGGATCGCGGCTCGCAGCTCGGCGACGCCCCGCAGTACCTGCACGATCAGCGCCGGCGGGAGCGTGCCGGGCGCTCGGGGCGCTCCGGCGGATGCGCCTTCCGGTAGCGATCCACGATCAGGTCCCACAGCCGCTCGGCGACCTGCCGCTTGGGGAGCATCGGCCAGTCGCTGAGCTCGCCCTCGGCGCCGAAGACGATGACCTTGTTCTCGTCCGAGCCGATCGCGTCGAACGGTCCGCCGACCTTGTTGCCGACGATCAGGTCCAGGCCCTTGTCCCGCAGCTTGCTGCGCGCGTTGGCTTCGAGGTCGTCGCTCTCCGCGGCGAAGCCGACCAGGAAGGGGCGCGTCCCGTCCGCCATCTCGCCAACCTCGGCGATGATGTCGGGGTTCGCCACGAGGTCGATCTGCAGGTCGCCGCCGCCGCGCTTGATCTTGCTGCTGCTGGCCCGCTTCGGGGCGAAATCTGCGACGGCGGCGGCCATCACCAGCACGTCGGCCGTCGTGGCCGAGCGCAGGACGGCTTGGCGCATGGTGGCGGCCGTGGTGGCGTCCACCACGTTCACCCCTCGCGGCGGGGCGACGCTCATCACGCCGGCGATCAGGGTGACGCTGGCGCCGCGGTCGCGTGCCGCCTCGGCGATGGCGACCCCCATCTTGCCGCTGCTCCGATTGCCGATGAATCTGACCGGGTCAATCGGCTCGCGGGTGCCGCCGGCGCTCACCACGACCTGCAGCCCGTCGAGGTCTCCTGCGCGGGCGAAGAGTCGCTCGACGGCCTCGACGATCGTCTCCGGCTCGGCGAGTCGCCCCACGCCGGTGAGACCGCTGGCCAGCGCCCCGACCTCCGGCTCGACGATGAGGTGCCCGAAGCCGCGGAGGGTCTCCACGTTTCGCTGGGTCGCGGGGTGGGTCCACATCCCGGCGTCCATCGCCGGCGCGACGACCAGCGGGGCGCGGCTGGCGAGGGCGATGGCGGTCACCGCGTTGCCCGCATTGCCGGCGGCCAGCTCGGCGAGGAGGTTGGCGGTGGCGGGTGCGATCACGATCGCGTCGGCCCCTTCCGCCAGTTCCACGTGCGCGATCTGCTGCTCCGCGTCGAGCGCCATCACGTCGTCCACGACGCGGCGATGGGTGAGCGAGGCGAAGGTCAGCGGCGTCACGAACTGGGTCGCGGCGGGGGTCATCGCGACGTCCACGATCGCGCCGCGCTCGGCCAGCAGCCGGACGAGCGAGACCGCCTTGTAGGCGGCGATGCTGCCGGCCACGCCCACCACCACCCGCCTCCCGGCCAGCGAGCCGCGATCCTCGGTCATCGGTCCGCCCCAGGCGCGCCGACGGCGGCGCGGATCGACTCGTAGGCGTACCGGATCCCGCGCAGCGTC
>DATJIJ010000171.1:0-14937 GCA_035493355.1 Candidatus Methylomirabilota bacterium | reverse complement strand
ATCCCCCGCTCGGGGAACGCGTTGCGGATCCAGCGCAGCCGCTCGTCGTCGTAGCGGGCGGGGCGCGACAGCCAGACTGGCACCACCGCCGCAACCGGCTGCAGCCCGGCGACCGCAGCCGTCTCGATCGCATGCTCGAGGAGCGTCATGCCGTCCACCACGACCAGCTGCTTCGGGCTGCCGTAGCGACGCGACGAGCCGGCTGCCAGGATCACGGCGCCGACGGATCGGTCATCGCTCATGGGGCTATTAGACTGCGCCGCATGGCCCCGATGAAGGCACGCTACGGGCACACCAACCTGGTGGCTCGCGACTGGCGCCGCCTGGCCGGCTTCTACGTCGACCTCTTCGGGTGCGTCCCCGTTCCGCCGGAGCGTGACTACCGCGGAGCGACGCTCGAGGCGGGCACCGGCGTTCCCGATTCCGGGCTGCGCGGCGTGCACCTGCGGCTCCCTGGTCACGGCGACGACGGGCCGACGCTCGAGATCTACGCCTACGATCGGGAGGAGCCGGCCCTGCCGCCCGCAGCCAACCGGCCTGGCTGGGGGCACATCGCATTCGCGGTTGACGACGTGCCCGCCGCGCAGCAGGCGGTACTCGACGGCGGTGGAGCTGCGGTGGGCGAGGTCGTCACCGTCCAGACCGACGACGGACGGCGGGTCACCTGGTGCTATGTCACCGATCCGGAGGGCAACATCGTCGAGCTCCAGGCCTGGAGCGACGGCGGTTGAGCGGACCCGAGGTCGTGGACCTTCTCATCACGGGCGGGTCCGTGGTCGATGGCAGCGGGGCCCCGCCTCGGCCGGCGACGGTGGCCAGTGTCAATGGCCGCCTGCACATCGCTGATGCGGGCTGGCGCCCCGCGCAGGCCGGACGCACGATCGACGCGAACGGGATGGTGGTCGCGCCCGGGTTCATCGACCTGCACTCGCACGGTGGGCTCGTGATCCTGGCTGATCCCCGCCACGAGCCGAAGGTGCGGCAGGGGGTCACGACGGAAGTCATTGGTGTCGACGGCAACGGATACGCTCCGTTCGCCGACGCCGCGGATCTCGCCGCCTTCGCGGATCTCAACGCGGGGCTCGACGGCCGGCCGGACATCGCCTACGACTGGGACACCGTGGCGAGCTACATCGGCCGCTACGACCGGGGCCAGGCGGTGAACGTCGCCGTGGTCATCGGGAACAGCGCGCTGCGGATCGGCGCCATCGGCTGGGACGACACCCCGGCCGACGGACGGAGCCTGGCGAGCATGCGCGCGATGTTGCGCGAGGCGATGGCGGAGGGTGCCTTCGGGGTCTCGAGCGGGCTCGACTACCCGCCGGGCTCGTACGCCTCGACCGATGAGCTGGCCGCCCTCACCGCGGAGTCCGCCGCCGCTGGCGGCTTCTACCACACGCACGTCCGCTACGGCCTCGGCGACCGCTTCCTGGACCCGTTCCGCGAGGCGATCGAGATCGGGCGGCGCGGAGATGGGCCAGTCCACCTCACGCACTTCTACCACCGGCAGACGCATCCCGGCGGTCCCGAGCAGCTCCTGCGGCTCGTCGATGACGCCCGCGAGTCCGGGATGGATGTCACCTTCGACACCTACCCGTACGAGTGGGCCTCGACCCGCCTCCTGATCCAGCTCCCGCAGTGGGTCCAGGCAGGTGGACCGGGGCCGCTCAAGGAGCGCCTGGCCGACCCCGGAGTCCGGGACAAGCTGCGCGCAGAGATCGAGGCTCGCGGCGCCGCCTATACGGGAGCCGCCGGCTGGGCGGACCTGCGGCTGGGCGCCTTCACCCAGCCGGACAACCTGCGCTGGGAGAGCCACACGCTCGCCGAGGTGATGGGAGAGACCGGCAAGGGCCCGGTCGACACCATCTGCGACCTGCTGCTGATGGAGAACCTGGGCGTCGCCCAGGTCACCAGCGGTCCCTGGAATGAGACGCTCCCCCACTTCGTGCGCCATCCCGTCGGCATGGTCGGCACCGATTCGACCTTCCTCGGTGAGAAGCCATCTCCCCGAACCTACGGCTCGTTCCCGAGGATCCTCGGTCAGTTCGTGCGCGACGAGCAGCTGCTGCCCCTGGAGGAGGCGGTCAGGAAGATGACGGGCGCTCCCGCGGCACGCCTCGGGCTGACCGATCGCGGGGTGCTGCGCGACGGGTTCGCCGCCGACCTGGTCATCTTCGACCCCGCCCGGGTCCGGTCGAACGCCACCTACGAGGAGCCCCGGCAGTTTCCCGATGGCATCGAGTTCGTGGCGGTCAACGGGGAGCTGGTGGTGGACGGCGGCGCACACGCCGGGGTGCTCCCCGGGCGCGCGCTCCGGCACGGCCGGCCTTGATGTTCCGCCTCGGAACGGTGCTAATGTCCGCCGAGGAGGAGAGAGCCGCATGACGCGCATCCTGCCGCCGGGGACACAGGAGCTCCTCGCGCCCGATCCCCTGCTGGTCCCGCCGGGGAGCCGCACACCGGGCCGCATCAGCCAGCGTGGCCCGCTCCGTCGCGAAGGACCGGCGAAGCTCACCGGCCTCGCGAAGTACACCGACGACCTCGTCTTCCCAGGCGCCTGGTACGGCGCCACCATCCGCTCCACGGAGCCGCGCGCAACGCTGCTCGGGTTGGACCAGGACGACGCGTTCGACTGGACCCAGGTGGTCGTGGTCACCGCCACGGACATCCCCGGCGACAACGTCGTCAGCCTCATCCGCGACGACCAGCCGATCCTCGTGCCGGTCGGCGGCGAGATCCGGCACCAGGCAGAGCCGCTGTGCCTCATCGCGGCAGCGGATCGCGAGACGTTGCGGGCGGCGAAGCGGCACCTGAAGGTCCGGACCGAGCGGCTGCCCGCCGTCTTCGACCCGCTCGCCTCGACCGAGGAGTTCTCGCACCTCGAGGTCCGGCGCGGCGACCTTGAGGCCGGCTTCGCGCAGGCTGAGCTGGTGGTCGAGGGCACCTACCGGGTCGGGCACCAGGAGCAGCTCTACATCGAGAACCAGGCGATGATCGCGATTCCCCAGGCCGATGGCGGCGTCACGGTGCACGGCTCCTGCCAGTGTCCGTACTACATCCATCGCGCGCTGAAGCGCTCCCTCCAGCTGAGCGATGCGCAGGCGGTCGTCATCCAGGCCGAGACCGGCGGCGGCTTCGGCGGCAAGGAGGAATACCCGTCGATGATCGCCCTGCACGCCGCCCTGCTGGCCCGCAAGGTCGGCAAGGCAGTTCGGATGATCTACGACCGCCACGAGGATCTCAGCGCGACCACCAAGCGCCACCCAGCGGTGATCCACCACCGCACCGGGGTCATGCGGGACGGCACCCTGGTCGCCCAGGAGATCGACGTGGTCATGGATGGGGGTGCGTACTGCACCCTGACCCCGGTGGTCCTGTCGCGCGGCGTGCTGCACGCCGGTGGCCCGTATCGGTGCCCGAACGTGCGCATCGCTGGCCGCTCGATGGCGACGAACACGCCGCCGAACGGGGCGTTTCGTGGCTTCGGAGCTCCCCAGACCGAGTTCGCGGCCGAGATGCAGGTCAACCGCATCGCGGAGGCGCTGGACATCAGCCCGCTCGAGCTCCGCCGCAGGTGGGCGTACCGGGAGGGCGACACCACCCCCACCGGGCAGGTGCTGCGCGAAAGCGTGGCCGCGATCGAGGTGCTCGATGCCGCGGCAGAGGCGAGCGACTTCGCCCGGCACAGCGCGCAGACCCGCCACGCACGGGAGGCTCGCCAGTCCGGTGCTCGACTCGCGTCCGGGATCGGGATTGCGATGGGCTGGCATGGCGCTGGCTTCACCGGCTCCGGCGAGGTCCACATCGCCGGGGTCGCCTCGGTCGAGCTGACCGATGACGGGATGATCCGCGTACTGAGCGCGCAGACCGAGATGGGCCAGGGGACGAAGACGATCTTCCCGCAGCTCGTCGCCGAGGAGCTTGGCCTCGAGCCCGACGCGGTCGAGAACGCCCCCCAGGACACGAGCATCGTCCCCGACTCCGGTCCGACCGTCGCCTCCCGGACCGCGATGGTCGTCGGCGGCCTGATCATCAAGGCAGCACGACGCCTTCGCGCCCAGGTCGAATCGGTCACCGACAGGCCGTTCGTCGATTCGTATCGCGAGTTCGCGCTGGAGCACGGGGCGCTGCGGGTGGACGAGCACTTCGAGCCGTACCCGAACGTCGACTTCGACGATGCCACCTACACGGGCGACGCCTACCCCGCGTTCGGGTGGGCATGCGCCGTGGCCCGCGTGGATGTGGATCTGGACACAGGGGAGGTGACGGTTCGCGACGTCGTCTCGGCCGATGACGCGGGACGCATCATCCACCCGGTCCTGGCCGAGGGCCAGGTCGAGGGCGGCACGCTCCAGGCGGTCGGCTACGCGACGATCGAGGAGATCAAGCTCGTCGATGGCCGATACCTCAATGACCGCCTCGCCACCTACCTCATCCCCACCTCCCTCGATGCGCCGCGCATCGAGGCGATCCTGGTCGAGAAGCCGTTCTCAGGCGCTCCCCACGGCGCGAAGGGGATCGGCGAGCTGCCGATGGACGTCGGGGCGCCGGCGGTCGTGGCTGCCATCCATGACGCGACTGGCGTCTGGATCCACGACCTGCCGGCAACGCCGGAGCGGATCCTGGCGGCGATGACCGGCGCACCGGCGCGCGGTTCGCCCGGGGTGAGCGCACCCGCGCCGAAGCGGGGCGCGGGATGAGCTATCGGTTCTTCGTCAACGGCGACCCGGTCGAGGTCGAGGTCCCGGGGATGCGCCGCCTCCTCGACGTGCTGCGGGAGGACCTGGCGCTCACCGGCACGAAGGAGGGCTGCGGCGAAGGCGAGTGCGGTGCGTGCAGCGTCCTCCTGGACGGCGCGGTGGTGGACTCCTGCCTCGTGCCTGTCTGCCAGGTCGATGGCACCAGCGTGCGGACGGTGGAGGGGCTCGGCAGCGAGGATGAGCTGAACGACCTGCAGGCAGCCTTCCTGGCGACCGGCGGCGCCCAGTGCGGGATCTGCACGCCCGGGATGCTGATGGCCGCCGAGGCATTCATCGCCAGCGGTGCCCCGGCCGGCGACGAGGCAATCCGTGAGGCGATCGCCGGCAACCTGTGTCGCTGCACGGGCTACACGAAGATCGTCGAGGCAATCGCCCAGGCCGCCGAGCGACGCCGAGCCGCCGGCACCGGCGACCTCTGACCGATGCCCGTCGAGCCCCCCGTCGCGTCGCCACGCACGCTGGCCGAGGCGTACTCCCTCCTCGCTGACCAGCCGCATCGGCCCGTTGCGGGCGGGACTGACCTGCTGGTACAGATCACCGGCGAGCTCGGAGAACCGCCGGAGCGCGTCCTCGACATCTGGCACCTGGACGAGCTGCGCGGGATCCGGGTGGAATCGAACGCCCTCGTCCTCGGGGCGTTGACCACGTACGCGGAGCTGCGCCTCTCCCCGCTCATCGCGGAGTTCCTGCCGGCCTTCGCGGACGCGGCGGGCACCATCGGGGCGGCGCAGATCCAGAACCGCGGGACGTTGGGTGGGAACGTCATGAATGCGTCGCCGGCCGGGGACATGCTGCCCCTTCTGCTCGCGACGGACGCGCAGCTGGTCGCGGGGACGGTCCAGGGGGAGCGCTGGATTCCGGTCCGCGAATTCTGGCCGAGCTATCGCAAGACCGCTCTCCAGCCGAGCGAGCTGCTGCTGCGGATCAGCATCCCGCTGGTCGACGGGCGCCAGCTGCGGTATCGCAAGGTGGGGACCCGCCGCGCCCAGGCGATCAGCAAGGTGGTCATGGCGCTGGCCTGGCAAGCCGATGAGGCAGGCGGTGTCGCCTGGAGCAACGTGCACCTGGCGCTTGGGTCGGTAGCCGCGACGACGGTTCGTGCACCTGCGACCGAGGCCGTCCTCGAAGGTGCGACGCCGACCGAGGCGATCGCCGACCGCGCCGCCTCGACGCTCGCCGGCGAGATCACGCCAATCGACGACGTGCGATCCAGTGCCGACTATCGCCGGGCGGTCGCGGCGCGGGTCCTCCATCGGCTGATCCGCGACGAGGGCGGCTGGTGACCGACGCACTGCCCCTCGGGGTCGAGGTCACCCATCCAGCGGCGCATGACGACGAGGTGCTGAGCCCCGAGGCACTCACCTTTCTGGCCGGCCTGCATCGCGCCTTCGACAATCGGCGGCAGGACCTCCTGGCTGCTCGACTCGCCCGCCAGGCCACGTTCGACGCCGGCGCGCTGCCGGGCTTCCTGCCCGAGACCGCCCACGTCCGCGAGGACGTGAGCTGGCGCGTCGCGGCCGCACCCGCCGACCTGGACGACCGGCGGGTCGAGATCACCGGCCCCGTCGAGCCGAAGATGATGATCAACGCCCTCAACTCCGGCGCGCGCGTCTTCATGGCCGATATCGAGGATGCCCTCTCCCCAACCTGGGAGAACGTCGTCACCGGGCAGTGGGCGCTTCAGGAAGCCGTCCGGCGGCGGTTGACCTTCCAGACCGACCAGAAGGTCTATGCCCTGGAGCCGCGGATCGCGACGCTCGTGATTCGGCCACGGGGCTGGCACCTCGAGGAGGCGCACCTATTGGTTGACGGCTCCCCCATCTCGGCCAGCCTCTTCGATTTCGGCCTGGCCTTCTTCCACAACGCACGGGAGCAGCTCGACCGTGGCTCGGGACCGTACTTCTACCTCCCCAAGCTCGAATCGCACCTGGAGGCTCGGCTCTGGAATGACGTCTTCGTCGCGGCCCAGGCCGCCCTCGGCATCCCGCGGGGCTCGATTCGCGCCACCGTCCTGATCGAGACGATCCTGGCCGCGTTCGAGATGGACGAGATCCTGTGGGAGCTGCGCGACCATGCATCGGGCCTGAACGCCGGCCGCTGGGACTACATCTTCAGCCTCATCAAGAAGTTCCACACCCGGGACGACATGATCCTGCCGGATCGGGCCCAGGTGACCATGGCGGTGCCATTCATGCGGGCCTACCAGCAGCTCCTGGTGCGAACCTGCCACGCGCGCGGTGCCCACGCCATCGGTGGCATGAGCGCGTTCATCCCCAACCGGCGTCAGCCCGAGGTCACCGAGAACGCCCTTGCCCGTGTTCGCGAGGACAAGCAGCGCGAGGCCGGCGACGGCTCCGACGGAACCTGGGTCGCGCATCCGGACCTCGTGCCCGTGGCGGCCGCTGTCTTCGACGGCGTCCTGGGAGATCGGCCCAACCAGAAGGATCGGCTGCGCGACGACGTCCGCTCCTCCGCCGCGGAGTTGCTCACCACCAGCGTCGAGGGCGGCAAGGTCACCCAGGCGGGGGCGGCCACGAATGTCGGCGTGGCGCTCCAGTACCTCGCCTCGTGGCTCGGCGGCAACGGCGCGGCCGCGATCAACAACCTGATGGAGGACGCCGCGACGGCAGAGATCAGCCGCAGCCAGCTCTGGCAGTGGCGGGTCCACGGCGTCGTCCTCGATGATGGGAGGCCGATGACGGCGGAGCTGTACGCGGATGTCCGCGATGCGGAGCTGACGACCCTTCGCGCATCGGCGCCGAATGCTCGCTGGACCGATGCCGCGGCACTCCTCGACGAGCTGGTGCTGGCCGACGACTTCGCCGAGTTCCTGACCGTCGCCGCCTATCCGCTGCTGGGCTAGCTCGACGCTGGCGGGCCGTCGAAGAAGGTCCAGGTGAACGGGATCTCGGCCGGTGGCTGGCCGATGATGATCGCGATCTCGAGATGGTCGGTCAGCGGGATCTCCGCCGGGTCGCCGGTGTATTCCTTCCCATCCAGGTAGACATGGATGAGGGCATCCGGCTTGCAGTACTCACCCACGCAGTTCGCATCCAGGGCAATGCCGAACTCGGTGAAGAACTGGCCGAGGGTGTATGGCGGGTGATTCGACTCAGGTGACTCCTCGTGGATCAGGCCATCCGGCTGATGCGTGTGCAGCGGCGAGAGGCAGGGCACGTCGCAGGTCGTGACGGAATAGAAGTGCTGGGTGCCGTCGTCGGTGGGCTCGTCCTTGACGCCCTTGAGGCCAATCGCAATCCCGACACCTGCGGGGATGACGACCGGCTGGCCGTCGACGAAGAGATGCAGGTGCGCATGGAGGTGGGTCGTCAGGTGCTCGACCTTGTACGGGACGAGGCCAGCCTCCTCGGTCAGCGCCATGGGATCCGTGGGTTCGGCCCAGCTCGGCTGGGCCAGCGGAGCCGATGACGGATACGACACGACCGGCGCCTTCGCCTGGCAGGCGGCCAGCGCCAGCATCCCGGCCATCAAGATGCCTGCCGCAGACCTCGTTCGTCGTACCTTCCGCATGCCGTCCTCCGTCACTGCGTCGCGCCGGCGTGAGTGTACGAGGTCGCGTCCATCGTCATGCCGTCGCCGAGCGCTCGAGGAAGCGGCCGGTGCCGCGGGTGCCGACGAAGGTCCCGTCTCGCACGACGGCAGCACCACGCTGGAAGACCGATCGCACCGCGCCGCGGACCTCGCGGTCCTCGTACGGCGTGAAGTCGCCGGTGTGATGCAGCTCCGACTGTCGGATGGTGCGCCGGGCCTGCGGATCGAACAGCACGAGGTCCGCATCGCGCCCGACTTCGATCGCTCCCTTGGTGCCCATCCCGAAGAGCCGTGCCGGCGTCGTCGCAAGCAGGTCGACCATCCGCTCGATAGAGATCCGCCCCCCGGCCACACCCTCGTCGTAGGTAACCGACAGGAGCGTCTCGATCCCGGGTGCTCCGTTGCTGATCTGCGGGAAGGGCGGGGCGGGGCAGCGCTTCTCGACGGCCAGCCGATCGGGGACGTGGTCGGTCGCGACGAGGTCGAGGCCGCCAGCCCGCAGGCCGAGCCAGAGGGCTCCCCGGTCGGACTCGGACCGGAGGGGCGGCGAGATGACGCTGCGGATGACCTCCTGCTCGTCCGGCGCGTCGTACCTGGCATCCGTCAGCGTCAGGTAGTGGGGGCAGGTCTCGGCATAGACGGGCCAGCCCCGCGCCTTGGCCGCCGCCACCTCCGCCAGCGCATCGGCGCAGGAGAGGTGGACGATGTAGACCGGTGCCTCGGCGGCCCTCGCCAGGGCAATGGCGCGGTGGGTGGCCTCCGCCTCGGCGTAGGTCGGGCGTGTCAGGGCGTGGTGGCGGCAGGCTACGTTGCCCCGTGCCAGGGCGTCTGCGACCAGCGCATCGATGACGGTGGCGTTTTCGCAATGGACCTGGAGCAGCCCACCGTGTCGGCCCATCGCTCGGAGCGCCGCGAAGAGGCGGTCATCGGTGAGGCGGAAGTCGTAGACCATGAACGCCTTGGCGCTCGGCACGCCCCCCGCGATCAGGTCGGGCAGCTCACTAACCGGATCGTCCTGCTGGCCGCTGATGACCGCCGAGAGCCCGAAGTCGACGGCCGACTCGCCATCCGTGCGTGCGCGGAACTCGTGCATGCCTGCCAGCAGGGATCCGGCTCCCTCCTCGCTGATGCCGGTGCCCGGGTTGTTGAAGGCGAGGAAGGTGGTCGTCCCGCCGAAGGCCGCCGCCACCGAGTCTGCGAAGAATCGATCCGGCTCCGTCTCGCTGGGCAGCCGAGTGTGGGTATGGACGTCGACGCAGCCGGGAAGCACGAGCAGCCCCGTAGCGTCGACCAACGGGGTGTCAGGGTGCGCCGCGCCGGCCGCTTCCCCCACCTCGACGATGCGTCCGTCGGAGATCACGACGTCGCCTGCGAATGAGCCCCCTGCGGTGACGACGGTGCCTCTCCTGACGACGAGGTCAGCCACCCTCCAGATCCGTCCGGCGCGTGCGGCGACGCCTCCGCCGGTGCGGCGGGCCCGCCCCGGGAGGCATCTGCCCGCCGGTGCGCGCCACGTTCGGCAGCTCGTACCGATAGATCTGGGTGGCCGGATCCATGACCCAGCGACCGATCGCCTCCGGGTCGTAGTGGCCCGCGGTGGACTCTCGCCCTCCTCGCGACCGCCTGCCCGTCATCGTGACCAGCACCACGATCAGGGCAACGACGAGGACCACGATCCATTCGGGGCCCACCTCAGCCGGCCTCCCGAATCTCGATCTCCTGCGCTCCGTCCCACAGCACGCGCCTGCCGACCTCGCGCAGGCGGTCGCGCCAGCCGTCGTCGGCTTCGAGCGTGGCGAAATGGTTGCCGGCCAGCTGGCCCAGCTTGGAGGAGAAGGCACAGGCCCCGTAGGGGAAGAGGATCTCGCATTCGGAGAGGTCGCCGGTGTAGATCAGCAGCTCACCGGGGGCAGGATGCGAGGTGTGGTGCTCATAGCCGACGCCGGTCCGGAGGTCGCCCAGCGGGATCCAGGTCCCCTCGCCGCTCCATCGGCAGTGGATCAGCTGCGACTGCATTGGCAGGAGGCGCCGCACGGCCTCGACCGTTCGTGGCGCCTCCGGCTCCCATCGGGCGGTAAAGTTCAGGTCGCCTACCCGGATCGTCAGGTTCGGCATGTGCGGAGGATAGCAGTGGCCGATCCCCGTCCTACCATCTCGACCCACGTCCTCGACCTTGAGCTCGGCGTCCCCGCGGCAGGGTTGCCAGTGGCCATCTTCCGCCTCGAGGAGGACGGTCGCCCGGAGCTTCTCAACGAGCTGGCGACCGATGGGGACGGCCGGGTCCGATCGCTCCTGACGACCGATCTCGAGCTCGGCGACTATCAGCTCGTCTTCGACCTGGCGGCGTACGCGGCGACGCTGGATCGCGAAGCTGATTTCTTCGAGAACCTCGCCGTCGGGATTCGAATCGACGATGCGGAGCGCAGCCACCACGTGCCGCTCCTGCTCTCGCCCTTCGGGATCACGACCTACCGCGGGACCTGATGGGCTATCCCACCGTCTCCGAGCTCAACGTGCTTGATCCGAAGGCGTTCGCCGATGAGGTGGCTCCCCTCTTCGAGGGTGCGCGCGGGTTCCTGGAGCGACTGGCTGGGGCCCGCCCCTTCGAATCGGACCACGCCATGATGGCGGCCGCTCGCGAGGTGGCGCGCACGATGCCCGAGCCCGAACAGATTGAGCTGCTCGACGCACATCCGATCCTCGGCGCGGACCCTGAGTCGGTCTCGCCGGCCTCGTTCGAGGAGCAGGGCTACGGGTCGTCCGATGACGCGGGCTCCCAGCCGATGCTCGAGGAGCTGGCGATGCTCAACGAGGTCTACCAGGGACGCTTCGGTTTTCGGTTCGTGGTGTTCGTGGCGGGCAGGCCGCTCTCGGCGGTCGGACCGCTGATCGAGGCCTCGATGCGCAACGATCGCGCCGCCGAGCTCGCCCGCGGCCTGGACGACGTGATCGATATCGCCGCGGACCGCCTCGGTCGGTTGCGGGGCGAGTATCCGGACCGCGAGGACGATGCCTCGTGAGCTACGAGATCCACTACGGCAAGGCCGACGTGAAGGTCTACCGCACCTACGGCGCCCCGCTGCGCGGGGTCCGACAGATCCCCGAATCCCCGTTCGCGGGACGCGAGAACATCCTCATGGCGGCCGAGCTCGAGGTGACGGTCCACGGCACCGCGTTCCTGGACGCCTACACCCGGGGCGACAACCGACGGGTGGTGGCGACCGACACGATGAAGAACTTCATGCACGCGGCATCGCTGTCGACCACGGCGGCGACGCTCGAGGGCTGGCTGCACGACGTCGGGTCGTCGTTCCTGGCGACCTACCCGGACATGGAGCGGCTGACGATGCATGGTCGCGAGCTCCCCTTCCCCGCTGCGCTGGTTCCGGCGGACGACGGTGACGGGTTCGGCGCGTCCGAGGTGCTCTTCGCACGAGACCGGAACGACCGCTCGATCGCATCGCTCGACCTCGAGCGGGATGCCGCGGGGGTACGGGTCACCGCGCATGCCTGCGGCCGGACGGACCTCCAGCTGATCAAGATCACGGGCAGCGCCTTCGCCGACTTCGCCCGCGACGAGCACACCACCCTCCCCGAACGGCCGGATCGACCCCTCTACATCTGGTGCGACATCGGATGGCGCTATGGCGATGCCACCGATGCGCTCGGCGCCGATCCCGCACGCTACGTCGCCGGTGAGCAGGTCGCCGACCTGGCGGCATCGGTCTTCCACCAGTTCGTCAGCCTCTCGATCCAGCACCTGGTCAACGAGATCGGGACGCGGATGCTGGAACGCTGGCCGCAGCTCGCCGAGGTCTCGTTCGAGGCGACGAATCGCCTCTGGGATCCCGGGGAGCAGAGCGAAAGCGACGCGCGGGTCAAGACCTACGCGGACCCGCGTCCTCCGTTCGGGAAGATCGGGCTGGTGCTGCGCCGCGACGGCTAAGGCGGCTCAGGCGGGGCCGAGGCGGGGGTAGTCGATCGCCGGGCAGCGATCCATCACCACCAGCAGGCCCGCGGCATCCGCTCGCTCGGCGGCCGCCTCGTCCCAGACGCCGAGCTGCAGCCAGACCGCCCTGGCGCCGATCTCGATCGCCTCGTCGACGTGCTCGCCGGCGCGATGCGAGGCGCGGAAGATGTCGACCACTTCGATGGGGCTGTCCAGTGGGCGCTGCGCTGCCGCGGTCCGGAGGTCCGGGACGGTGGCGATGCCGTGGATCGTCGTCTCGCGGGGGTAGATCGGGATGACCTCGTATCCGTAGCGCATCAGCGAGCGCGAGACGCCATGGCTCGCCCGGGTCGGGTCGGGCGAGGCGCCCACCACCGCCCACACCTTGAACTCGCCCAGGATGCGCGCCGCCACGACGGGATCGCTCCAGCGCTCTGCCTCGATCGTCATCGGTTCCTCGCCAGCTCCTGGAGCGCCGCCTTGATTCGCAGGTCGAGGCCGTCCTGGTTGCCGGCCACCGCGCCCGCCGCACGTCGCGCCTCCGAGGCGGTGTAGCCGAGCGATTCGAGTGCCGCCACGACGTCCGAGTCGGTGGTCGATCCGCCGCCGGCGGCGATGCCCGCGGCGTGGATCTTCTCCTTGAGCTCCAGGATGATGCGGAGGGCGGTCTTGCGGCCAACTCCGCTGACCGAGGTCAGGAGATCGGCGTCGTCGGTCACAATCGCGAGCTGGAGCTTCGTGACGGGGTGCGCGCTCGTGATCGCCAGTGCCAGCCGCGGCCCGACGCCGGTGACGGTCATCAGCAGCTCGAAGAATGCGAGCTCCTCCGGCGAGGCAAAGCCGAAGAGGGCCTGCTGGTCCTCGCGGACGAGGTGATGGATGAAGATCCGCGCTTCGCTCCCCACCCGCAGCTTCGCCATGAGCGATGGACCGGCGACGACCCGATAGCCCACCCCTCCGAGCTCGAGCAGCACGGACTCCTGCCCCACGTGCGTGACCGGACCACGCAGGGAGCCGATCAACGGGCGGTCGCCAGTCGTGTCGCGCTCACGCCGCGATAGGCGCAGCCGATTGCCACCGCGAGGGCGTCGGTCGCGTCGTCCGGGACGCCGTCGAGGGAGACGCCCAGCAGGCGCGACACCATCGCGGCAACCTGGCCCTTGTCGGCAGCCCCGTTGCCGCAGACGGCCTGCTTCACCTCGTTCGGGGTCGGCTCGTCGACGAGGAGACCGGCCTCTGCCGCGGCGAGGAGGGCGACGCCGCGTGCCTGTCCGACGGCCATCGCCGTCTGGACGTTGCGCTGGAAGAAGAGCCGCTCGACGCCCACGCGGTGCGGCTGGTGCAGGCCGAGGAGCTGGACGAGCGCGCCGTGGAGGCTGCGGAGTCGGTCGGCATCGGTCTCGCCTGCCTCGGTGCGGATCACGCCGGCGTCGATCATCCGCAGGCGCCCACCGTCCAGGGCCACCACACCGAACCCGCAGCGGGCCGTGCCTGGGTCGATGCCGAGCGCGATCACCCGGCTATCGTAGCTTCGAGCTGCTCCAGCAACGCGTCGGGGAGGTCGAAGTTGGCGTAGACGTTCTGGACGTCCTCGAGCTCCTCGAGGCGCTCGACGAATCCGAGCACCTGGCGGGCGTCCTTCTCCTCGGTGAGCTCCACCTTCGTGGTCGGCTCCATCGACACCTCGGCCGATGTCGCCGTGAATCCCGCGTCGGCGAGCGAGGAACGCACCCGCTCGAGGTCCGCCGGCTCGGTCACGACCGTGAGGACGCCACCATCCGGGGCATCCACGTCGATCGCCCCCGCGTCGATGGCGGCGAGGGTCACCTCATCGGGGTCATTGCCCTTCAGCGGGATGCTGAGCAGCCCGCGCTGCTCGAACTGCCATGCCACCGGGGTCAGCGAGCCGCCGGTCTTGGTGAAGATGCTGCGGATCTCGCCCGCGGTCCGGTTGCGGTTGTCGGTCATCACCGCCACGATCACCGCCACGTTGGCCGGGCCGAGGCCCTCGTAGGTGATCTCCTCGTACTGGACAGCATCGGCACCTGCTCCCGTGGCGCGCTCGATGGCCCGCTTGATGTTCTCCATCGGCATGCTGTTGTCGCGTGCCTTGTCCACCGCCATCCGGAGGCGGTAGTTGCCATCCACGTCGCCGCCACCTTGCCGCGCGGCCGTGATGATCTCGCGGGTCAGCTTCGTGAAGAGCGCGCCGCGCTTGGCGTAGTTGACGCCCTTCTGGCGCTTGATCTGTGACCATTTGCTATGGCCGGACATCGGGCCTCCGGGCGTGTTTGGGAGGGCGATTGTAGCAATGCCCCTCGGCTCTCCCTACCATGGCACCGATGTCGTCGCTCCTCGACCGTCCCCAGAACGCCGGGGCGCTCCGTTACCTGGCCCATGGTCGAGCAGCTGCGGACGCCGCCTTTGGCCCACCCGCGGCCGATCTCGATACCCACCACCTCGGCACGCACCCGACCGTGGTCGCGCGGCTGTGGGACGGGCTCAACCAGGCGCTCCCGGTCGACGCGCGCTTCCTCGTCTTCGACGGTCCCGCCCTCGTCCATCCCGACGGCACGATCCTGGCTGCCGCGATCGGCACCCAGTACGCGCTTCGCTTCCTGCCGCCCGACGCCGCCACGGCAATCGCCGCCGGCGCCGAGGTGGTGCACCACTTCC
>DATJIJ010000170.1:0-6925 GCA_035493355.1 Candidatus Methylomirabilota bacterium | reverse complement strand
TGCTCGACGAGCGCGATCAGCCGGCTGGACATGAAGCGACCGGTGCGCACCGGGGTGCCTCCGCGGGTCACCTCGCTGACCTCGACCACACCGCGGCTGGTGGTGACCTCGATCCGTCGACCGGCGCGCGTGGCCTCGATCTCGAAGGTCTGCGTCCCCTGGCCGGTGTCGACCACCGCCTCGACTCGATCGCCCTTCATCGGGCCATGCTAGCCGGATATCCTGTCCGTGGATATGAGCGACCGATTCGTCTCGCGCGGGTTCGTTGGACGCGCCCGCGAAGCCGGTGACAAGGCCGGCCGCGTGCCGCCAGGCCAGTACCTGACCGACGGGTTTCCCGTCCTCTCCGCCGGCCCGACGCCACAGGTGCCGCTCGACAGCTGGGAGTTCACCATCACCGGCCTGGTCAGGGCGCCGGCGCGGTGGAGCTGGCAGGAGTTCACCGCCCTCCCGTCTCGCGACTGGCTCGTCGACATCAGCTGCGTCACCAAGTGGACGAAGCTCGACACGCGCTGGCACGGCGTCAGCCTCGACGACCTGCTGGGCGCGGTCGAGGTCGAGCCGCGGGCGAGGTTTGTCACAGCGCATTCCTACGGCGGCTACACCACGAACCTGCCGCTGACCGACCTGCTCAACAACCAGGCCTTCGTCGCGTGGCAGTACGACGGGGCCCCGCTCGATCCTGCGCATGGTGGGCCTGCCCGCCTGGTCGTCCCGCACCTCTACCTGTGGAAGAGCGCCAAGTGGGTCCGTGGCCTCCAGCTTCGCGAGGAGGACGAGCCCGGGTTCTGGGAATCGCTCGGCTACCACAACCGCGGCGACCCCTGGCGCGAAGAGCGCTACTCCGGCGACTGAGGCTCTCGAGAGACCGATGCCCGAGCCGCTCGCCTGGCAGATCTCGACCGTCACCGCCATCCGCACCGAGACGGCCGAGGTGAGCTCCTTCACCCTCGAGCTGCCGACCTGGCGGCCGCATCGGGCCGGCCAGCACTACGACGTGCGGCTGACGGCGGCAGATGGCTACCAGGCGCAGCGCTCCTACTCCATCGCCTCGCCTCCGTCGCGAGCCGGGGAGGTGGACCTGACCATCGAGAAGATTGCCGACGGCGAAGTGTCGCCCTACTTCCACGACACGGTGGTGGTGGGGGACCGGGTCGAGGTGCGCGGCCCGATCGGTGGCTACTTCGTCTGGGAGCCGGCGTTCGGCGGGCCGCTGCTCCTCATCGCGGGCGGGTCCGGTGTCGTCCCGCTGATGGCCATGCTGCGCGAGCGCACATCGGCCGAGGCCCGGCCACCGGCCGTCCTCCTCCATTCGTCGCGTACCTTCGACGACGTCATCTATCGCGACGAGCTTGCCGCGCTGGCCGCCGCCGACGCGGGCCTGCGCGTCATCCAGACCCTGACCCGCTCCCAACCGCCCGGCTGGACGGGATACGACCGCCGCATCGATCGGGCGATGCTGACCGAGGCGATTGCGGCGGCCGGCCCCTCGCCCCTCGTCTACATCTGCGGCCCGACGCTGCTGGTGGAGGCTGCCGCCAACGGCCTGGTGGAGCTTGGCGTGCCGCCGTCACAGGTGCGCACCGAGCGCTTCGGACCGACGAGCTGAGAGGAGGGCGCGATGGACGAGCCGATGATGCTGGACGCGAATGCGGTCGCCGGAGACCTGGCGGAGATGTTCGGCTTCGAGATGACTGCGGTGGTCCACCGGTGCGCCCACTGCGGCAACGTCGGACAGATGGGGACGCTCCTGGCATGGACGCAGGGCCCGGGCATCACGCTCCGCTGCTGCATCTGCCGCGATGTGGTGGTGCGGATGGTGATGACGCCGTCGCGAACCCTGATCGACGTCAGCGGGGCTGCCTACATGGAGATTCGCAGGACCTGACGCGCTCAGCCTTTGCGCCGCAGCATGACCACGAAACCCCACCCAGAGCGCGCCGATCCGGGCATGCTGAGGGTTCATGCCCTCGATGCCGCGCTGGCCGTGGGGGCCCCGTAGCAGCCAGCAGGTAGGCTTGCGGCGTGGACCTGCTGGTGCGCGCGGCGCTCCCCGAGGACCTGCCCAGGATGATGGCCATCAAGCGCGACGCCGGGGTCGCCGCGTGGGGCCACATCCTGCCGCCGGCCGTGGTCGAGACGCTTCCGTTCCTGGATCGGTGGGCCGCCGCGATCGGGGCCGCTGAACCGCGGACCCGGGTCCTGGTGGTCGAGGCGGCGAGCGAGCCGGTCGGGTTCGCGGTCACCCGTCCGTCGGGCGATGCGGACGCCGACGACCACACGGGCGAGCTGGATGCATTCTTCGTGGATCCCGCGAGCTGGGGGCTCGGCGCCGGCCGCGCCCTCCTGGGCGCCGCGATGCGGGCGCTGCGCGACGCTCCCTTCCGCGATGCCACGCTGTGGACCGCGGCCGAGAACCATCGTCCGCGCCGGATCTACGAGACGGCCGGCTGGCGCACGGACGGGACGGGTCGACGCCGCGCGTTCGGCGGCGTGGAGTTCGTCGAGGTGCGATACCGGATCCAGGTCCCATAGGGTCTATCGGTCAGTCGCCAACGAATGTAGGATCGGGCCGCCGATCGCAATTTGGAGTCATCAGATGGCGGGCTTCACGCCGTTCACCAACAACTACCGCGACCTCTCGGACGAGAACGGGTACCAGTTCGAGTTCGTCTGTGACATCTGCGGCAGCGGCTACCGCAGCGAGTTCGAGCGTTCGGCGCTCGGCAGCGCCAGCTCCCTCCTCAGCGGAGCCAGCAACGTCCTCGGCGGGCTATGGGGCGCACAGGGCGCCGCCCGTGGCGCCAAGGACTTCATTGACCGAGGCGCCCGCGACGAGGCGCTGAAGAAGGCATCTGCCGAGCTGATGCCGAACTTCACCCAGTGCCCGCGCGACCAGCGCTGGGTCGACAGCAGGTGCTGGAACGAGGCGCGCGGCCTGTGCATCGCCGACGCCCCGAAGCTCGCCGCCGAGATGGAGGCGGAACGTGCCCAGGTCGAGGTCGCGCAGATGCGCCAGGCGATGCAGGGTGAGCAGATCTTCACCGGCGACCTGACCGCCAGGGCAACGGTCTGCACCAACTGCGGCAAGCCCGTCGGCTCGGAGAAGTTCTGCTCGAACTGTGGCGCGCCGACCGGTCAGAACAAGTGCGCGAACTGCGGCAACGATCTGGCGGCGGGGGCGAAGTTCTGCGCGAACTGCGGCACGCCGGTCGCAACGTCTTCGTAGAATCCGCGCGTCGATCTCATCGCCGATAAGGAGCCGATCCGTGAGCCACCACGAGAAGCCAGCCGCGAAGAAGCCGGCAGCCAAGAAGCCGGCCGCCAAGCCGGCAGCCAAGAAGGCAGCGCCGAAGAAGAAGTAGGTGAGCGACAAGACGAAGGGGCCCGAGGGGCCCCTTCAACGTCTTCGGGGCGGAAGCCCCGCTACACCTGCTGCATCTGCTGGATCGGCCCCGAGAATTTCACCCCGGTCGCGTGGACCGGGCAGTAGCCGCTCGGGTTCTTGGCGAGGTACTGCTGGTGGTAGTCCTCCGCAAAGAAGAACTCCGGCGCATCGACGATCTCGGTCGTGATGGCCCCGTAGCCGGCCTTGGTGAGCTCCGCCTGGTACAGCGCACGCGACGCCTCGGCGGCCGCGCGCTGGGCATCGGTATGGGGGTAGATGGCTGACCGGTACTGCGTCCCCATGTCGTTTCCCTGGCGATAGCCCTGGGTCGGGTCGTGGTGCTCCCAGAAGACGCGGAGCAGCTCCTCGAGGCTCACCTTCGCCGGGTCGTAGACGACCCGAACGCTCTCGGCGTGCCCCGTGCGGCCCGAGCACACCTCGTTGTAGTTGGCGTTGGGCGTAAAGCCACCCTGGTAGCCGACGGCGGTGACGATCACACCGGGCACCTGCCAGAAGTCCTTCTCGGCGCCCCAGAAGCAGCCGAGGGCGAAGTCGATGATCTCGGAGCCCGGCGGATAGGGACCCTTCAGCGGCTGTCCATTGACGAAGTGGCGCTCGGCGGTGGGGAGGGGCTCGGTACGGCCGCGGAGCGCGTCGGCCGGATCGGGCATGGTGGACTTGTGACCGAAGCTGAACATGGAGGAAATTCTAGGCGAGCCGCCTTGCGATTGCGTGAAGGCGCGATATCGCTTGCCTGACCTCGGGGGGACGATCGGCCTATCGGGGATCAGGTCCGGTTCGGTTAGGTTCGGCATTGACATGCGACGCAGGGCATCCGAGCACCCTTCCCCGCGGTCGAGTGAGTCGCCGCGCCGGCAACGGCGCTGGATGATCCCCTCGATCGAGCTGACCGTGCTCGTCCTCGCCGGCGGTCTGGTGCTCGCCACCGCGCTGGCCGTATCGGCCAACGCGAGCAGCCACCTCGAGGACGCCGCCACGGCCGAGGCGGTGTCGGCGGTCGAGGCGGTCGTCCACGCCTACGTCGATCCGCTCCTGTCCGATGGCCTGCTGGGGACGCCCGATGCCGCCACCGCCAGCGAGGTCAACCACCAGCTTGAGCTCCTGACCGGGAGTGGCTCCATTCTCCGTATCAAGGTGTGGTCGACCGACGGGACGGTGCTCTTCTCCGACCTGCCTGCGCTCCGGGGGCGCTCATTCCCAATCAAGGCCGATCTGGCCGAGGCGCTTGAGGGCAACGTCGAGGCCGACCTCACCGCCCCCGTTTCCGACGAAAACGTCTTCGAGAAGGGGATCGCCTCGAAGCTCCTGGAGGTCTACCTGCCGATCGATGCCGGCGGAGCGGAGCCCGTCGGCGCCTACGAGATCTACCAGGATGCAACCACGCTGCAGGCTGACATCGCGAGTACGCGCCGCGATGTATTCCTGATCGTCGTGGGCATCGGGCTGGTGCTGCTCATCGGCCTCTACCTGGCCTTCCACGGTGCCGATCGGCTGATGGCCGAGCTCACCGGGCGGCTGCGGCGCAGCGAGACGCGGTTTCGCTCGATGGTCCAGAACTCTTCTGACCTGATCATCCTCGCTGACCGTGATGCGCAGATGCTGTTCGTCAGCCCTGCCGTCGAGCGGATCCTGGGCGGGACCGCGGCCGGCCGGATGAACCAACCGGTCACCGACCTCGTTCACACGGACGACGTGGAGTGGATCACCGCCCTCCTCGAGCGCCTCGCGGCAACCCCCGGCTCGGTATCCGGTGGTGAGGTTCGGATGCGGCATGCCGACGGACGCTGGCGCTGGGTCGAGCTGGTCGGGACGAACCTGCTGCAGGATGCGGACATCCGCGGGATCGTGCTCAACTGCCGCGACGTGACAGAGCGCCGCACGCTTGAAGAGCAGCTCCGTCACCAGGCATTCCACGACCCCCTCACCAACCTCGCAAACCGCCCGCTCCTGGTTGACCGCATCGAGCACGAGCTCCAGGCGCGGCCGATGGAGATGGCGGCGACGACCGCGGTCCTCCTGATGGACCTGGACGATTTCAAGACGATCAACGACAGCCTGGGGCATGCCGCCGGCGATGAGCTCCTTGCCGTGGTCGCCGAGCGCCTCCGTGGCGCCCTCCGCGGTCGGGACACGGCCGCCCGCATCGGGGGGGACGAGTTCGGCATCCTCGTCACCACACCCGACCGCGAGGAGGTCGAGACGATCGCCGAGCGGATCCGCGCCGCAGTCTCGGAACCGATGGACATCGGCGACCACCACCTCACCGTCGCCGCCTCGCTGGGCATCGCCTTCGCCAATGGGCCGGGGACAACTGCGGACGAGCTGCTGCGCAGCGCTGACGTGGCGATGTACACGGCGAAGGCGCGCGGGAAGGGCAGATGCGTGGTGTTCGAGACGAGCATGCATGACGCAGCGGTCCGCCGGCTTCGGCTCAAGGCCGACCTGGAGCAGGGGCTGGAGGCGGGCCAGTTCCACCTCCTGTATCAACCGATCATCGACCTGGCCAGCGGAGCACCCGTCGGCATGGAGGCGCTGTTGCGGTGGGACCACCCCGGATGGACGCTCGGACCAGCAGAGTTCATCCCATTCGCAGAAGAGACCGGCATGATCATTCCGCTTGGTCATTGGGTGCTCGAGGAGGCCTGCCGTCATGCTGTCGCGCTCGACCGGACCCCGGCTGGACGGGGACTCGATGTCAGCGTCAACGTCTCTGGGCTGCAAGTCGCGCGCCCGGGATTCAGCGATGAGGTAGCGGCGGTGCTGGCATCGACTGGTCTCGCCCCGGAACGACTGATCCTGGAGCTGACCGAGTCGGTACTGGTCGACCGCGACGGGATTGCCGTCGAGTCGCTCGGCAAACTGCGGGCGCTCGGGGTTCGCCTGGCCATCGACGACTTCGGCACCGGCTACTCCTCGCTCAGTTACCTGCGCGAGCTGCCGATCGACATCCTGAAGATTGACCTCTCGTTCGTCGCCGCCCTCGACACTGGTCGCGAGGCCCCGGCCGTCGTGCGTTCGATCATCCGCCTCGCCGGCACACTTGGCCTGCACACCATCGCGGAGGGAATCGAGCGACCCGAGCAGGCCGGACGGCTGCGAACCCTGGGCGCCGACTACGGGCAGGGATTCCACTATGCGCCCCCGCTCAGCGAGGCGGAACTGGCAGAGTTCCTGCGGGCTCACGCCTCGCAGAACGCGCGGGCTGACGCTGCCTCGGCCTAGCGGTCAGCCGCTGCGGCGCCCGGTGGCAAACGGCTCGCCGTGGCCGGGAACTACCGTATCGGCCTCGGCAAGGATGCGGGCGCGACTGCCCTCGAGTGCCGCCTGGTCATCGGCCAGTGGATCGACCTCAGGAGTCCGGTCCGCGTGCCACCAGGCGTGCGTGCAGGCCACGACGCCGTCATCGGTCTCGACCAGGAGCGTCGCGTCCTCGTTGGTGTGGCCCGGGGTCAGGATCAGCCTGGCGTGGTCGCTGACCTGGTAGCCGTCACCCTCGTGATCGAGCCACTGGTCGCC
>DATJIJ010000169.1:0-4783 GCA_035493355.1 Candidatus Methylomirabilota bacterium | reverse complement strand
ATCGGGTGGTCGCTGCTCAGCGCTGCCACACCGCCGACGGGGGTCAACGAGACCGAGTCGACTAGTGCGGCAGACACTACCGGGATCATGCGGTTCGCGACCGACCAGTACATCTACAACTTCTCGACGAAATACTCTGGGATCACCGATTTCAACGCGCAGTACTACTTCTACGTATGGGATCCGGCTCACCAGTTTGCCTACAAGCAGGTCCAATGGGGTCTGCGCCAGAAGTAACACCTCCTAGGGATAGGCACGAAGGCCGAGGTGGTCCGCCACCTCGGCTTTTCAATTGCCCATCCGTCTATCCTGCGACCCATGCTGCAACCGGCTCCCGAGGTGACTGGCCCGACCCAAGGGCAGGCCACGACATCGGTCCAGCCGCAGGCGTTCGATCCGGGTGAGCTGATGCGGACCTGCGCGAACTGCGGCTCGGCCATGGAAGAGCGCAAGTGCAAGCTCATCTGCACCGGCTGCGGCTACTTCCTGTCATGCTCGGACTACTACTGAACCGATCGCCACGCCCGATCACCAGTTAGCAGTTTCGGAGTAGCCGTTGCGGCGGCGGCTCCGTAGCATCGGGATGACAGCAGATCTCAGAGAGGAACCCACCAATGGCCGATACGAAGAAGACCGCGAAGCGCAGCGCGGTGGCGGAGCCGAAAAGCAAGGGGTTTACGGACGACGAGAAGTCCGCGATGCGGGAGCGCGCCAAGGAGCTGAAGGCCGAGTCGAAGGCCAACGCCACCAGGGCGGAGGGGGAGCGGGACCTCCTGGCAAAGATCGCAGAGATGCCGGCGGCGGATCGCGTCATGGCCGAGCGGCTCCACAAGCTCGTCACCGCCGCGGCGCCGCAGCTTGCCCCGAAGACCTGGTACGGCATGCCCGCCTACACCAGGGACGGCAAGATCGTGTGCTTCTTCAAGGCGGCGTCGAAGTTCGAGACGCGATACGCGACGTTCGGCTTCGAGGAGAACGCGAATCTTGACGACGGCGCCATGTGGGCGACCTCCTGGGCGATCACGAAACTGACGCCGGCTGACGAGGCCAAGATCACCGCGCTCGTGAAGCAGGCCGCGAGCTGACATGGAAGGGCCCGGACGAATCGCCCGGGCCCTTGGTGCATGCGACTGGCGGAGGTCAGTCCTCCGAGCTGTCGCCTCCGTCGCCGTGACCATGGCCATTGCCATGCTCGCTGCCACTGTCTGACGCATCGGCGTCTTCGGATTCGGCCTCGTCAGCCGCGTCCTCGGAGTCGGCCGCATCCTCGGAGTCAGCCGCGTCCTCGGAGTCGGCCGCATCCTCGGAGTCGGCCGCATCCTCGGAGTTGGTCTCGTCGGTGGTGGCGTCCTCCCAGCAGGTGACGCGAGCGGCCTCGCTCACGGCCCCGCCGTGGTTGTCGTTGGGCGGACCGACGGCTTCCTTGTCCTGGGCTACCGCGGCGACGCACGTGCCGTGGTCGGAGGGGGAGCTGTCCTCCTCCTGGACCGGCTCTTCCTGGACCGGCTCTTCCTGGACCGGCTCTTCCTGGACGGGCTCTTCCTCGGTCTCGCCCTGCAGGCTGTGGACGAAGGTGGAGACCTGCTGGCCGCGGTTGTCGCCGCTGGGCTTGGCACCGAGGGCGGCAGACATGGAGAGCGAGATGAGTGCGGCAGCACCGAACAGGGCGAGCCACCGCGAGCGGAATCTGGTTGTCATGGACAGGTCCTCGTGCAGAACAACTGGTGGGCGCGATTGCGCCCGATGAATACCTGGCAAGTGTCTCAGCCACGCACGCGCTTGCGGGCCGTACATGGGTCCGGGTCAGGGGGCGACTTTGTGGTGACTCCGGGCTATCCTGAGCCGATGCCGACGCTGAACCTGCACGGAGCCGATATCGCCTACGACGAGGCGGGCACCGGCCATCCACTCCTGCTCGTCCACGCCGGGATCGTGGACCGCCACATGTGGGATCCGGTCTGGGAGGAGCTCGCCAAGCGCTTCCGCGTAATCCGTCCGGACCTGCGCGGCTTCGGTGAGTCTCCGGTGGGCATGGAGGCGTTCACCAACTGGCACGACCTCGCCCGCCTGCTCCGAGCGCTCGACGCGGTGCCGGCCCATGTCATCGGCGTCTCGTTGGGCGGCTCCGCGTCGCTCGACCTGACCCTGGCCGAGCCCTACAAGGTCGAGCGGCTGGTCCTGGTGGCATCGGGCCTCGCCGGCTGGGCATGGTCTGACCAGCTGCGCGCCGATTGGGATGCCGAGGAGGCCGCCTGGCGGCGCGGTGACCTCGACGAGGTGACTTGGGCCAACGTGCGGACGTGGGTCGATGGGCCGCTGCGAGGTGGCGAGGCGCCGGCTGAGCTGCGCCGGGCGGTGTTCGACATGTACCGCCCGTCGCTCGAACTCCAGAAGGCAGAGGGCGCGACGGATTCCGAATCGCTCGAGCCGCGTGCAGCGGATCGCCTCGCGGAGGTGTCAGCCCCGACGCTGGTCGTGGTGGGCGAGCTCGATCAGCCCGACATGATGGACATCGGCGTGCACCTCGCCGCGTCAATGCCGCACGCGCGGCTCGTTCGCATGCCCGGCGTGGCGCATCTGCCACCGATGGAGGCGCCCGACGAGTTCGTCCGGATCGTCACGGAGTTCCTGACGAGCTAGGCCTTGGACTCCAGGGGGAGCAGGTCGCGCATGCGGAGGTAGTTCTCGACAGCCGCGGGTCGGCCCAGGAAGTCGGCGACCATCTCGTCACCGGATCGCGAGCCGTTCGGCTCCAGGATCGCGCGGCGATAGTCCATCCCCACTCCAGGTGACGTGATCCCCTCATCCATGAAGCGACCCCACAGGTCGTCGCCGATCACCTCCGCCCACAGGTAGCCGTAATAGCCGGCGTCGTAGCCGCCCATCAGGTGGCCGAAGGACGCGACGGAGCAGGTGCCCTCCGGGTAGGGGAGCGACGTGACCTTGTATGCCTCCCGCATGGCGCTGTCGAGGTCCACTGGCGGCTCCCCGTGGAGGGTCATGTCCTCCGCCCCGTAGCTGACCTGGTATGCGCCGCGCAGGCCGACGTTCAGGTATCGGCTGCCGATCATCCGGTCGATGAGGTCCTGGGGGATCGGCTCGCCGGTCTCGTGATGCCGCGCAAACCGGGCCAGGATGGAGGGCTGCCAGACCCAGTGCTCCATGATCTGAGACGGGGCCTCGACGAAGTCGCGCTCGGTCTCCGCGCCACTGAATCGGGCCGATTCGGCGCGCGTCAGGCTCTCGTGCAGGATGTGCCCGAACTCGTGGAAGAGGGTCTCGACCTCCCCATGCGGTCCGTGGCGCAGCAGGCTGGGTCGGTCGCCGCCGGGCGGCGTCAGGTTCGCGACGATGGCGCTGACTGGCTTCGCGTATGTGCCGTCCGCGCGCCGATGGCCGAGCTCGAGTGGGAATGCCGCGGCGTGGTAGAACTTCCCCTCACGCGGGAAGAGGTCGGCGTAGAAGTAGGCGATCAGCTCGCCACTGGCTTTGTCGTGGATCTCGTACAGGGTCACGTCCGGGTGCCATGCCTTTGCGTCCGGGACCTTCCGATATTCGAGGCCGAACACCTCCGCGGTGAGCTCGAACATCCCGTCGATCACCGGCTCCAGCGGCAGGTAGGCGCTGACCAGGTTCTGGTCCACGCCGTGCTCCTCGCGCGACTGCTGATTGTCGTAGTAGGTCCAGTCCCACGGCTGGATCTGACCCTCGATGCCGTCGGCCCTGGCCCGCTCCTGGAGCGTCGCCACTTCGCGCTCGGCGGCGGCGCGCAGGGGCGGCACGATCTGGTCGTAGAAGGCCTCCACCCGCTCGGGGGACCCGGCCATCTTCACCTCGAGGGCGTAGTGCGCCCAGGTAGGGAGGCCGAACAACTGCGCAATCCGATGCCGGAGCCGCAGGGCCTCCTCGAGCACCGGGCGGTTGGTCGGGACGGATGAGGTCCAGTTCCTGCGGAAGAGCTTCTCCCGCAGCGAGCGATCCTTCGCCTGGGCAAGGAAGGGGACGATCTCCGGGCCCTTGATGCTGACCTTGTAGGTGCCCGGCTCGGCTCCCGGGCTGAGTCGCTCGATGTAGTCGTCAGGGAGGCCGGCGAGCTGCTCCCGGGTGACCTCGATCCCTTCCTGATCGTCGTTGATGTTGCGGGCGAAGGCTACCTCCAGTTCGACCAGTCGCTGTCGCAGGCTCTCCAGCTCCGCCTTCGCCTCTGGGGCGAGCTCGTGGCCAGCCCGACGGAAGTCGCGCAGCCAGAACTCGAGGAGCCGCTTCTGCTCGCCCTCGAGCGCGGCGGCTTCGGGGGTATCGGCGAAGGCGCGGACCGCTCGGTAGAGGTCCTCCCGGAAGGGGAGGCCAACGTTCCACTTCTGGACCGCCTCCTCGGCCGCCTGACCTGCGTCGCGGACCTCGGCGTCGGTGTGCACGTAGGCCATGAAGGCGCCCTGCGCGTAGCCGACCAGGGCGGCCGAGCCGGCGAGGTCGAGGGGGCGCATGGTGGCATCGAAGGAAGGAGCGTCGACGCTCGCCACTGTCTGCGCGATGAGCCGCTCTGCCTCGGCCAGGGCGTCGGTGAGTGCCGAGCCGACGGATTCGACGGTGGTGTTCGTGTAGTCGTGAAGCATCCCTAGAACACCGACGTAGCGAGCAGGGGCTTCCGATGGAGGACCGCGAACTTGGCCTCGAACTCGACCTCGCGGTCGACCAGCGAGCGCACGTTGACGTCGGTGATCGGGATCCAGCGTGGCTCGGCGGCTCGGAGGTAGGGGATCGCCTCGGCCCCGGCGTAGAT
>DATJIJ010000168.1:0-4127 GCA_035493355.1 Candidatus Methylomirabilota bacterium | reverse complement strand
TCCTCGAGCTGGCGCTGATCGAACAGCCGCGTGTCGCGGCCGTAGTCGTGGAGGATCTGGCCGTGGCGGTCCTCTTCGGCCGTCCAGAGATTGTTCCAGGCCTGCCAGTGGCTGTCCTCGCCCAGATACACCGCGAGCAGGCGATGGAAGTGCGGCAGCCCTTCCTCAGTGAGCAGATTGAGCGCCAGCGCCGCGCGAGCCGAGTCGGGGATGCCCTCGGCACGCTTGCGAAGCTCGGCGAGGTGATCATCGGGGGAGCTGTCAGGCTTCGGGCCCAGCAGGTCGGCGGGAAACCAGAGCTCGCGCTTGGCTTCGTGCACGGCCATCATGTCGCGAACCTTCGACTCCAGATCGCGGAGGACCTCGACCTTGGAGAAGAGCTCGCGGGCGGACTGGGTGAGGCTCATGGCTGCTCGCTCTGGCGCAATGCGCCGAGGGTGAAACGACAAGGGGAACCGGCCCCCCTAAAGCTAACGTGGCCGGTCCCCCTTCCGCCAACTTCAATCGTGGTGCCGATCTACGGTGTTTCGACCCCGAACCGCTTTTCCATCAGGGTCCAGGTGTCGCCGCCGATGTAGCCGGGTCGCTGCACCACCCGCTGCCAGCCCATGGCGCCCAGGAGTCCCTCGGCCCTGAGGTCGTCGGTCCAGAACTCGGCCATGTGTGCCCCGTCCTCGGCGACGCGGGCCTCAAAGGCCTGGAGCAGGCGGTGGGCGTGTCCCTGGTGGCGTTCAGCCGGGGTGACCACGACGTCGTCCAGGCGGGCGACCCCGCCCCGGAGAGAGTAGCGCAGCCCCCCGATCCAGTCGCCGATCTCGTTGCTCAGCACCAGATAGCAGTCGTCCGCGGGCGACGGAAGACCCTCCGCGCTCGCCTCGATGCTGAGCAGCTCCTGCAGCCAGTGCGCAACGTCTTCATCCTGATCCATCGCGCGAATTATCATGTCGCTCATGGCCTGTGTGACCGCGTGGGGGTTGGGATGGCCGGCGCCACGCGAGTGTGCAACAGTAATGCCATTCGTTGCCGCCGGTCGCTGTGGGGGGCGTCACGCCTCCCGTGGCCGCTGCCGGTTACCCTGTTAGCTGAACAATTCCCGGTTCCAGGAGTCCCCATGTCGGAGCACGCACAATCAAAGGCCGCCGTGGCGCGATGCGCATTCTGCGGCAAGCTGAACCGGCTCGACCTTTCCCGTCTGCGCGACGGGCCGAAGTGCGCCGAGTGTCACCGGCCGATCCGGCTCGACCGTCCGGTGAAGGTAACCGATGCCGACTTCGATACGGTCATCTCCGGCACCGAGGCGCCGGTGGTCGTGGACTTCTACGCCGACTGGTGCGGACCGTGCCGCATGATGGCGCCGACCCTGGACGAGTTCGCCCACGACCGCACGGGCGAGGTCCTGGTGCTGAAGCTCGACACCGAAGCCAACCGCGCGACGGCGGCGCGCTTCGGGATCCGCGGCATCCCGACCATCATCGCCTTCCGGGCCGGCAAGGAGTCTCGCCGCCACGTCGGGATGGCCGACCGGCGCGTGCTCGACGCGCTGGTGGCGTGACTCAGACGCCGAGCGCGATCCCGATACCGAGGGCGACGATGCCGAGCACGAAGAGGGCGAGGTACACCCGCCCGGCAAAGGCGATCCAGCGCTCGTAGGGCACGCCCGCGGCGGCAATGATCGCCATCAGGCCGCCATTGGTCGGCGTGATGAGGTCGCAGAGGCCGGCGCCGATCTGATAGGCGAACACCGTCATCTGCCGCGAAAGTCCCAGCAGGTCGGAGAGCGGCACCAGGATCGGCATCGTCAGCACCGCCTGGCCGCTCACGCTCGGCACCGGGACGTGGATGGCGGTGTGCGTGACGGCCATCCCGATGGCGGAGAGCGCGAGCGGCAGGCCGGCGATCGGAGTGAAGAGCCCGTGCACGATCGTGTCGAGGACCTGCCCCTGCTCGAGCACGACGCTGATCGCGCGGGCGAAGCCGATCAGCATCGCGGCACCCGCCATCGAGCCGAAGCCCTCCGCGAAGGCAGCGCCGGTGCCGCTCACGCCGAGTCCCCCGATCAGTCCCGCCAGGATCCCCATGAGGAAGAAGAGCGCCGACATCTGATCGAAGTCCCAGCCCAGCCGAAGGATCCCGATCACCAGCACGACGAAGGTCGCGAGCACCACGAGGAGGATGAGGCCGTTGCGGCCGAGCGGCGCCGCGGAGTCCACCGCGTCATCGTCCATTGCCTCAGGCACCGTCCGGGTGCGCGCCGCGTAGCGCATCGTGCCCCAGATCCAGAGCAGCAGCGCCGGCACGAGCACCGCCACGCGGAACGGCCACGCCGAGAGCTGCGGCAGCTGGGCCAGTTTCTGTGCGATGCCGACCTGAAACGGATTCACCGGACTGAATGCCGCCCCGACCGCAGCGGCGCCGAGGCTCATCGCCACGGCGGTGACGGCGTCGAATCCAAGCCGCCGGGTGAGCAGCAGGAGGATCGGCACGAACGCGATGATCTCCTCCTGCATGTTCTCGACGATGCCGCCGACGGCAAAGGCGACGCATGCGACGGGGATGACGAGTGTCTCGCGGTGGGCCAGCATCTGGGCCAGACGCCCGACGGCGTGACGCAGCGCGCCGGTCCGGTCCACCACGGCGAACGCTCCGCCGACCAGGAAGACGAGGAACACGACGGAGCCCGCGTCGGCCAGCCCCTTCGGAATGGCGACGAGCGCCTCGAAGGGCCCGACCGGTCGGGACTCGACGCGGTGGAAGGTGCCGGGAACGACGACGCTGCGGTCGGTGACGGCATCGACGCGACGGTCGTAGCGGCCGGCGGGAAGGACCCAGGTCAGCGCCGCGGCCAGCCCGATGCACGCGGCGAGCAGGGCCAGCGGATGGGGAAGATGGAGTCGGCGCGACGGGCGGGCGGAGCCCGCCACGGCTACGCCGCCCGACAATTGCGCTGGATCGGTGGAGTATTCGAGCAGGCGATCCGCTCGTCCATTCCGCTGGAAATCGTGCCGCAGGCCGTGTCCTGCGCCCGCTGCAGCGCCGCACCCTCGGTCTCGGCCGACGCCGTCGCCTGATTGCGGGTGCCGCGGAATTCCATGGTCACCGTGCAGACGACCTTCTGGCTCGACAGCGTGCCGTAGAGCAGGAAGGCGGCGAAGGCGATGACGGCGAGAAGGGTCAGAAGCTTGCTGCGGCTGGTCACCGATGGCCTCCGGGGAACGGGGGACGATCCGAAGAGACGCCGTGGGCGCGTCTCGGAACCTGATCGCAGCGGTCGCTGTTCACGCACGTACCGGCCACCGGGGGCCGCTGCTGCCGACAGGAGACGCGATGTGACTGACAACTGTGCCGCCGTACTGGAGCACCTCTGGGAATTTCTCGACGCCGAGCTCTCGGCGGAAGATCTCGCGGCAATTGCCCGCCACGTCGCGCTCTGTACGCCGTGCCGCCATGCCGCCGGTTTCGACCGGGCCTTCCTCGAGCTGATCAGACGTCAGCGCCAGGGAACCGCCCCCGCCCCGCTGCTCTGGGAGATTCGCGGCTCCGTCCGCTCCATTCTCCTGCAGTAGACCGCTTCAGCCCGACTGGATCGCGCCCAGCACGCCCGGGAGGAGCCCGATCAGCCAGACCGCCGCGGCAGCCACCGCGGCCTGCGCCGTTGACGCGCGGGCCACGACCTTGAGACCGATCGCCATGAGCACCGCCGTCCAGATGGTGAACACGTCGATGTGGCCGAGGACGGCGAGCGCCATCGATGACGCGGTCGGGTCGAGGAACCGCGCGGGTCCGAGGCTGACGCTGTAGCGTGAGGTGATCGCGCCGTCCGGCAGGAGGACGGCCTGGGCGGCGTTGACCAGCTGCTCCACGATCATCGGGTAGAACGAGAGCGTGGCGATCATGACCGCGTGCCCGAAGCCGACCGCGAGCCCGGTGACTTTCGTGACGATCCAGAGCACGAGCCCCGCCAGCAGCGGACCGATCAGCCCCACCACGAAGAACATCCCGACTCCGCCCCACTTGGCGCCCATGCCCTTCATCGTCTGCAGCTGTTCGGGCGTGGCCTTGGGCATCCGCTCCATCATCTTCGGAAGCATGCGCGCCCACTCCGCGTCGAACACCGGCTGCATCGCGCC
>DATJIJ010000167.1:0-2815 GCA_035493355.1 Candidatus Methylomirabilota bacterium | reverse complement strand
GGTCGTCCCGGCGTCGATGCCGACGAGGACCGTCTCCCTGTCCAAGCTACCTCCCGTAGGTCCCGCCGCTCATCCGCGGCACGGGTGCGTCCGAGCCTACAGGAAGTGGCGGCGAATCAATGCCACGTTTTGGAAGATGCGGAGCCCGAAGGCGAAGAGCGCCACCAGGTAGAGGTCGATCCCCAGCCGATCGCCGAGGAAGGTGAGCGCCACCGCCACCAGCGCGTTGGTGACGAAGCCCGTCACGAAGACGCGGTTGTCGTAGTGCGCGTCCAGCTCCGCGCGGATCGCGCCGAGCACCGAATCGAGCCCGGCCAGGATCCCGACCGCGCTGTAGCGCGCCAGGTCCGGGCTGACATTCACGTTCAGCACGAGGCCAAGC
Organism: Candidatus Methylomirabilota bacterium; assembly: GCA_035493355.1. Lineage (GTDB taxonomy): Bacteria > Chloroflexota > Limnocylindria > QHBO01 > QHBO01 > CF-167. The sequence continues at coordinate 2,433 of DATJIJ010000167.1, read as the reverse complement.
GCCACACCAAGGACGAGGCCTCCCAGGGCTAACCACATCTGAGATGCATCCTGCGTGCGTCGCGCCGATCGATCTCGACCGAGCTGCGGGTCCTACGGTCGCCAATATACCCTCCGAGGGTCGCGGGCATCGACCCAGCCGATCTTCCCCTCGCCCTCGAACGAGAAGAGGGTGCGGACCGCCGCCACCTGCGCCTCGATCTGCTGGTCGAGGGTCGCTGCCTGGCCGCCGTCGGCGTCGGGATAAAGGCCGAAATCGGCGAGCCAGGCGGGCGCCCGCGAGACGAGCAGGAAGCCGTCGACATCGGTGATGCGGAGGTCCAGCTCGGTCGTGGCCGAGCCGAGCGCCGCGGGCTGCACCTTCGAGAGGCGAAGGGCGGCGGCGAGGGTGGCGGCGTCGATCCGGTCGCCGACGATGATGTTCCGGCTGTCGATCCGGCGGTCGTCGATGAGGGGCAGCTCGGCCATGTCAGCCGGCATGGTTGCCTTCAGGGCGACCTGCCCGATGAGCGTGCCATCCGCCACCCCGATCAGGCGAACGGCGCTCGTCTGCCAGACGAAGGCAGCCTCCTTCTCGACGATGTGCACCCGGACGGTATCGGGCAGGACTGCCTCGACCGTCGCCCGGGAGACCGCCGGCAGCTGCTGGAGCTCGACGGCCAGTGCGGTCGCATCCACGGTCAGCAGCGCGGTCCCGTCGAGCGAGCCGAGGACGCGCTGGAGCTGCGCCCCCTCCGTGTAGCGCTCCCCTGCCCACGCGACCCGGCCGACCCGCAGCCACGGTCCGTTGATGAGCGCCAGCAGGCCCCCGACCAGCACCGCGGTCAGGAGGACGGCGGCACTCCGACCGGGCGCCGGCAGCGCGCGTCGGACCCGTCTCCGCAGCGTCGGGCCGGGGCGACGGGCATGCGCCGATGGGCGCCGCCGCGCACCCGTTCCGCGACGGGTCATCGCTCGCCCGGCGGGGCGCCGTTGCCCGGGGTGCGCCCCTCCTGCGCCGAGGCCAGTCCCAGCTCGATCAGCCGCGCGATAAGGTCGGAGAAGGCCATCCCCGCCAGCTCGGCCTGCTTCGGATACATGCTCGTGGCCGTGAACCCGGGCAGCGTGTTCATCTCCGAGAGATAGACCGCTCCGGCGGGTACGAGGAAGTCGACCCGCGCGAGGCCGGCGCAATCGACCGCCCGATAGGCTGCCAGTGCCAGCGCCTTGACCCGGGCGGCAAGCTCCGGGTCGACCTGGGCTGCGGGGACGACGTCGGCCAACCCCTCGACGTACTTCGCCTCGTAGTCGTACCACTCGTGGTGGCTGATCACCTCGCCCGGCTCGAAGACGACCGGGTCGTCGTTGCCGAGGACGCCGCATTCGAGTTCCCGGGCGCCGGGGGCATAGGCCTCGACGATCACCTTGCTGTCGTAGCGGAAGGCCTCGTCCATGGCGTCCGCCAGCTCGGCGGGGCCATGCACCAGGGTCATTCCCACGCTGCTCCCCAGGCGGGACGGCTTGACCACGCATCGCTCCCCGACCCCCTCGGCGATGTCGCGCATCACCCGCTCCGGCTCCCGTCGCCAGGCCGCGCGACGGAACCAGACGTAGTCGACCACCGGCAGGTCGTGGCCACGCATCAGGTCCTTGAAGACCACCTTGTCCATCGCCACCGCGCTCGCCATCACCCCGGCGCCGGTATACGGGATGCCCGCCATCTCGAGGAATCCCTGGAGCGTGCCGTCCTCCCCAAAGGGACCGTGCAGGGCAAGGAAGGCGATGTCGATCGCGTCCGCCAGCGAGCGGAGGACGGCCCGCGGCGCGAGGTCGGCCCGATCATCACTCACCGCGACCGGCAGGTCCGACCGATCTCGCAGCCGGCTCGTCTGCTCCGCCGGGGTGGCCGCGCCGAGCAGCTCCGCCAGCGGAGCGGCACCGAGGAGCGGCGCCGGGCCAGCCGGCAGATGCCACCGCCCGTCACGATCGATGTAGACCAGGTACGGCTCGAACCGATCCCGGTCGATGGCACGCAGCACCGCGTCGGCCGAGCTGACGCTCACCTCGTGCTCGGCGGACCGGCCACCGGCGAAGATCCCTACCCGCAGCCGTCCGGTCATGCGGGCCACTCTCCAGCGAACTCGATCTCGTACTCGAGCTCGACGCCGAAGCGTTCCAGGACCTCGGTGCGCACCTGGTCGCCGAGGGCGCGGACGTCCGCGGCACTACCGCCGCGGTCGCTGACGATGAAGTTGGCGTGCAGGGTGCTGACGCTGGCGGTGCCGACGCGCCTCCCCTTCAGCCCGGCCGCGTCGATGAGGCGGCCGGCGGAGTCGCCGGGGGGGTTTGTGAACACCGAGCCCGCGTTCTGGCCGCCGGGTTGGTTGGCCCGTCGCCACCGGACGATCTCGTCGATCTCGGCCTCCGCCGCGGCGCGGTCGCCGGCGCGGAGCTC
>DATJIJ010000166.1:0-4125 GCA_035493355.1 Candidatus Methylomirabilota bacterium | reverse complement strand
GCGTCACCTGACCCTCGGCGGTCGCGTAGCGGAACACGACCTGGTTGTGCTGGCGGAGCGCGCGCAGGGTCTCGGGGTCGGCGTGGTACTTCCCCTCGCCGTGGGAGATCGGCATCGTCAGCACCTGGCCGCGCGCCAGGGCCCGCGTGAACGGCGTCTCCACGTTCTCCACGAGCAGGTGCGTGGATTGACAGCGATACTGCAGACACTCGTTGCGCATCAGCGCCCCCGGCAGGAGCCCGGCCTCGCACAGGATCTGGAAGCCGTTGCAGGAGCCCAGCACCAGGCCCCCGTTGGCAACGAAGTCGCCGAGGGCCTCGACGACCGGTGAGCGACCGGCCACCGCGCCGGCCCGCAGATAGTCGCCGTAGGAGAACCCGCCGGGCAGGATGACGCAGTCGAGGTCGGAGAGGTCGCGGTCGCGATGCCAGACGTACTTCACCGGCTGCTTGACGACGTCGGAGATCACGTAGTGGAAGTCGCAGTCGCTCCAGGTGCCGGGGAACACCACGACGCCGAATCTCATGGAGTCGAGTCTCTCCTCTCGGGATGCGCGGCGAGCCCGCGCACCGGCAGCGTCATCTTACCGGACGCCTCCGGAGGCGGCAAGGCGCTCGGCCGGCTCGGTCTCGATCGTGTAGTCCTCCAGCACCGTGTTGGCAAGGAGGCGTCGACACATCTCGTCGACGCGGGCGCGCGCCTGCTCGGCGCTCGCCGCGTCCACGTCGACCTCGATCAGCTTGCCCACGCGCAGGCCGCGCACGTCGTCGAAGCCGAGGCCGCCCAGCGCCCGCTGTACGGCGGCGCCCTGCACGTCGAGGATGCCGGGCTTCAGTCGCACGAGCACGCGCACCTTCACGCGCCGACGAGCCCCGCCCGGCGGAAGATCGTGTCGACGTTGCGCACGAACCAGGCCGGATCGAAGCACGCCTTGAGATCGGCCGGGCTCAGCTTCTCGGTCACGGCCGGATCGGCGGCCAGGAGCTCCAGCAGCGGGCGGCGCTCCTTCCAGGCCCGCATGGCGTGGCGCTGCACCAGCTCGTAGGCGACCTGGCGGGCCAGGCCGGACTCGGTCAGCTTGAGCAGCACGCGCTGCGAATAGATGTTGCCGTGGCTCAGCTCGAGGTTCTCGGCCATGCGGGCCGGATCGACGTCGAGCCCCTCCAGGATGAAGGCGGCGAGGTCGAGGATGTAGTCGAGCAGGATCGTCGAGTCGGGCAGGATCACGCGCTCGACCGACGAGTGGCTGATGTCGCGCTCGTGCCACAGCGCCACGTTCTCCAGCGCCGCCTGCGCGTTGGTGCGCAACAGCCGGGCCAGGCCGCAGATCCGCTCGGCCAGCTCGGGGTTGCGCTTGTGCGGCATGGCGCTCGATCCCTTCTGGCCCTCGCCGAACGGCTCCTGCGCCTCCAGGACCTCGGTGCGCTGCAGGCCGCGCACCTCCAGCGCGATCTTCTCCAGCGAGGCGCCGGCGATGGCGAGCGCGGCGCACAGCTCGGCGTGACGGTCGCGCTGAACGATCTGCGTCGACACCGGCTCGACGCCGAGGCCGAGATCACGGCAGACCTCCTCCTCGATCTCCGGCTCCACGTGGGCGAAGTTGCCCACGGCCCCCGAGAGCTTGCCCACCGCGATGGCCTCGCGGGCCCGGCGCAGCCGCTCCAGGTTCCGCCCCGCCTCGACGTACCAGACGGCGACCTTCAGGCCGAACGTGGTGGGCTCGGCGTGCACGCCGTGGGTGCGGGCGATCGTCAGCGTGTCGCGATAGCGCAGGGCGAGGGTGCGCAGCGCCTGGCGCAGCCGCTCCTGACCGGCCAGCAGCAGATCGGCGGCGTCGCGCAGCTGCAGCGCGGTGGCGGTATCCCACACGTCGTTGGTGGTGAGGCCGACGTGCACGAACCGGGAGTCGGTGCCGAGCTGCTCCTCCAGGCTGGTCAGCAGCGAGATCATCTCGTGCTTGACCCGGCGCTGGATGTCGAGGATGCGACCGATGTCGACGCGGGCGGCGCGGATGCGGGCCAGGGCGTCGACCGGAATGCGACCGCGGCGCGCGTAGGCATCGCACACCGCCACTTCCACCCTGAGCCACGCCTGATACTTCGCGGCCTCGCTCCAGATGCTTCCCATGGCGGGGCGCGTGTACCGCTCGATCACTCCGACACCTTAAATCAAATCCGGGGCGAGCGAAAGCCCCCGGACGCCGTGGGCTAGCGGAGCTCCTGGGGAAGGTTGCGGCGATCGAGCGGACCGAGCGTGGTCAGGGCCAGGTGATCCTCGTCGAGCACCTCGCTGACGAGCGCCTGCACCTCGTCGTGCTTCACGCGGTCGATCGACGCCAGCATGTCGTCGATGGTGAGGAAGCTGCCCAGGTTCAGCTCGTGCTTGGCCAGGCGATTCATGCGGCTGGACGTCGACTCCAGCGAGAGCATCAGGCTGCCCTTCAGGTGGTCCTTGGCGCGCTTGAGCTCCTCGGCCGTGATCCCCGCCTTCTTGACCTCGCGCAGCTCCTTGAGGATCGACTTGAGGACCTTGGAGAAGTTCTGGGCGTCGGTGGCGGCGTACAGGTAGAGCAGCCCGGTGTCGGCGAAGGCCTGGGCGCCGGAGTGGATCGAGTAGACGAGCCCCTGCCGCTCCCGGACCTCCTGGAACAGCCGCGAGGACATGCTCCCGCCCAGCACGTCGTTGAGCAGGAACATCGCGTACCGTTCCGGCGCGGCGTGGGGCAGCCCGGGGAAGCCCATCACCAGGTGCACCTGCTCGAGGGCCTTGTGGACGATGTTCACGCTGGGCGCGAGGGTCACGGCCTCGGCGGTGCGAGGCCGGGCCTCGTGCTCGAAGTCCGCGAAGCCGGCGCCGAAGAGCTCGAGCACGCGCTCGTGCGTGACGTTGCCCGCTACCGCGATGATGATCCGCGGCGGCACGTACTCGGCGCCGAACCACTCGGCGATGGCCTCGCGGCTGAAGCCGGTCACCAGCTCGCGGGTGCCGAGGATCGGCCGGCCCAGCGGGTGATCGGCCCACACCTGGGCCGCGAAGATGTCGTGGATGACGTCGTCGGGCGTGTCCTCCACCATCCGGATCTCCTGCAGCACCACCTGCTTCTCGCGTTCCAGCTCCTCGGCGTCGAAGAGCGGGTGCAGCAGGATGTCGGTGAGCAGGTCCACGGCCAGGGGCAGGTGCTCGTCGAGCACCTGCACGTAGAAGCAGGTGTGCTCCTTGGTGGTGAAGGCGTCCATCTGCCCGCCCACCGAGTCCATCGTTCGGGCGATGGCCTCGGCGGTGCGGGTGGCGGTGCCCTTGAAGACCAGGTGCTCAATCAGGTGGGAGACGCCGCCGCGGGGCTCGGGCTCGTGGCGCGAGCCCGTCTCCACCCAGACGCCGACGGCGACCGAGCGCACGTGCGGCATCCGCTCCGTCAGGACGCGGATGCCGTTGGGCAGGACGCTCTTGCGGTAGCTCTCACTCACGGGGTGGCGTGGCCGCGTTGGGGTTCTTGAGTCGCTCCTTGTCGGCCAGGGCTGGCTGATCGCGCAGGGCCATCTTGCGGCTGAGCCGCATCTTGCCGTTGCCGTCGACCTCGATGACCTTGACCAGCACCTCGTCGCCCTCGCTCAGCACGTCCTGCACCGAGCGGATGCGGCTCTCGGCGATCTGGGAGATGTGCAGCAGCCCCTCGGTGTTGGGGATGACCTCGACGAAGGCGCCGAACTCGACGATCTTCTTCACCTTGCCGAGATAGATCCGGTCCAGCTCTACTTCCCGGCAGATGTCCTGCACCATGCCGAGCGCCTTCTGCACCGACGCGTTGTCGGGTGAGAAGATCGTGACGCGACCGTCGTCCTCGACATCGATCTTCGCCCCCGTCTGCTCCTGGATGCCGCGGATGATCTTGCCGCCTGGGCCGATGATCTCGCGGATCTTCTCGGGTCGAATCTTGATCGTGACGAAGCGCGGCGCGTAGGGTGACAGCTCCGCGCGCGGCTTCTGCAGCACCTCACCCATCTTGCCCAGCACGACCAGCCGGGCCTCGCGGGCCTGCTTGAGCGCCTCGCGCATGATGTCGATCGACACCCCGGTGATCTTGATGTCCATCTGCAGGGCGGTCACGCCCTTGTCCGTGCCGGC
>DATJIJ010000165.1:0-11246 GCA_035493355.1 Candidatus Methylomirabilota bacterium | reverse complement strand
GTGTGGACCTTCGTGATGAAGACCCGGCCGCGGTTCGTGAAGAAGAGGATGTTGTCGTGGGTGTTCGCCACCATCAGGTGCCGGACCGCATCCTCCTCGCGGGTGATCATCGCCAGCTTCCCCTTGCCGCCGCGCCGCTGGGAGCGGAAGGTGCCGATCTGCTGCCGCTTGATGTAGCCGCGCTGTGAGAGCGTCACTACGACGTCCTCGGCGGCGACGAGGTCCTCGGCGGTCAACTCGCGGTTGGCATCGGACTCGATCCGCGTCTTGCGGTCATCCCCGTACTTGCGGATCAGCTCCTCGAGCTCGTCGCGAATGACGGTGAGCACCTTGCGCGGGTTGGCGAGGAGGTCCTCGAGCTCGGCGATGAGGCGGATGACGCCCTCGTATTCGTCCTCGATCTTCTTCCGCTCGAGGGCGGCCAGCCGCCGCAGCTGCATCTCCAGGATCGCGTTGGCCTGCGCCTCGCTCAGCTTGAAGCGCTTGACGAGCGCCTCGCGCGCAGCATCGGTATCGGCCGAGGCCCGGATCGTCTTGATCACCTCGTCGAGGTTGTCGAGGGCGATCTTCAGCCCTTCGAGGATGTGGGCGCGCTCGCGGGCCCGGGCGAGGTCGAACTCGGTGCGGCGCCGGATGATGTCCTTCCGGTAGGCGATGTAGTGCTCCAGCATCCGCTTCAGGCCCAGCGTCTGGGGCTGTCCGTCGACGAGGGCCAGGATGTTGGCGCTGAAGCTCGTCTGAAGCGCGGTGTGCTTGAAGAGCTGCTGCATCACGGTGTGCGGCGAACCGTCGCGCTTGATCTCGACGACGATCCGCATGCCGGTTCTGTCGCTTTCGTCGCGAATGTCGCTTACATCGGTGATCCGCTTGCCGCTGACCAGCTCGGCCATCTTCTCGATGAGCGTGGTCTTGTTGACCTGGTACGGCAGCTCGGTGATCACCACGGAGATGCGTCCGCGCGCGTCCTCCTCGAATGCGACTTGGCCGCGGATCACCACGCGCCCCCGTCCCGTGGCGTACATGTGGCGGATCACGTCGACCCGTTCCTTCTCACCGGTGAGGGTGTTGCGCTGGTCCTCGAAGCGGAAGATGGTGCCCCCGGTCGGGAAGTCCGGCCCGTGGACGATCTCGCACAGTCCGTCCACCGTCATGGCCGGGTCGTCGATCAGCGCCACCACCGCCCGGCAGATTTCGGTCAGGTTGTGCGGCGGGATGTTGGTGGCCATCCCGACGGCGATCCCGGAGCTCCCGTTGATGAGGAGGTTCGGCAGCCGCGCCGGGAGGACCGTCGGCTCGCGCAGGCGGCCGTCGTAGTTGTCGACGAAGTCGACGGTTTCCTTCTCGATATCGGCCAGCATCTCGTCGCTGATGGCGGTCAGGCGTGCCTCGGTGTACCGATAGGCCGCCGCCGGGTCACCGTCGATCGAGCCGAAATTTCCCTGCCCGTCAACCAGCGGGTAGCGGAGGCTGAAGTCCTGGGCCATTCGCACCAACGCGTCATACAGCGCCACGTCGCCGTGGGGGTGGTACTTGGCGAGCGCGTCGCCGACCACGCCGGCGCACTTCCGATACGACGACGTGGAGCGCAGCCCCATCTCGTGCATGGTGTAGAGGATCCGCCGGTGCACCGGCTTGAGGCCGTCGCGGACGTCGGGCAGCGCCCGCGCCACGATGACGCTCATTGCGTAGTCGATGTACGCCGAGCGCATCTCGTCCTCGATCGAGACGCGCCGGACGGCGTCGATCCGTTCGGAATCCATCGGTCCTTCGCTTACTCCTGCATCAGTGTCGCGTTTGTCGCCGGCGTCATTCTCGAGCGCCCGCCACGGTCATCTCGACCGGCATCCCGTACCTGGCCTTGAGCTCGGCCTTCACCGATGGACTGGCTCCCAGGAACTTGCCGTGCGCCTCGGCGATGAGGCGCCCATCCTCTCCGCGGACCTCGCCGCGGACCTGGTAGATCCGCCGCCGCCGCTCGGTGACCCATCCGCGAGCGGAGAGCGGCTCGCCGGGGTTGGCCGGCGAGCGATACCTGATCGACATCTCGGCGGTGACCGCCCACGAGTCGAAGCTCGACGGCGCCCAGGCCATCACCTCGTCGAGCAGGGTGGCGAGGAGGCCGCCGTGCACCTTCTCCTCCCAGCCGACGAAGTTCGGGCCGGGGATCCACGACGTGCTGGCTGTCCCCTCGCCGAGCTCGATCGCCAGGTGCATGCCGATCGGGTTCGTGCCGCCGCACGCGAAGCAGTTGTGGTCCGCGAAGGCGTATCGCCGGCCGTCGGATGCCTGGATGAGCCGGCTGGTGCCGATCGTTGCCGCCCTGCCGCGTGCCGAGCTCACCAGCGGTCCTCATCGTCATCTTCCCAGCTCCCCCCGAACTCGTCGGTGCGTGAGGGCCGCAGGCAGTGCGCGGCGATGGCCAGGGCGAATGCGTGGCTGACGGCATACCCGTCACGCAGGAAGTTGACGGCCTCGCGCCGCTCCCCCACCCCATTCGCCTCGAGCAGGGCGCACCAGTCCTCAAGCTTCCGGCCGGTCTTCCCCTCGACCTGCCGAATGTCGGCAACGTGTCGGCTTGGCATCGATCTCGTCTCGTCTCAGAAGTCCAGGTTGCGGACCTTGCGGGCCTCGCCTCGAATGAAGTCGCGCCGGGGCTCGACCTTCTCGCCCATGAGCGTGCTGAACACCTCGTCCGCGTCGGAGGCTTCCCGCACGGAGATCTGCAGGAGGGTGCGGGTATCAGGGTTCATGGTCGTCTCCCACAGCTGCTCGGGGTTCATCTCGCCCAGACCCTTGAAGCGCTGGACGCTGATGTTCTTGGTCTTCCCCTCGCGGGACAGCTCCTTCACCGCCACGTCACGCGACTTCTCGTCCTTTGCGTAGCGCGTGATCTTGCCGGTACTGACCCGATACAGGGGTGGCTGGCACAGGTACAGGTAGCCCTGCTCGATCACGTCGGGCATGTGCCTGAAGAAGAAGGTGAGGAGGAGCGTGCTGATGTGCGCGCCGTCGACGTCCGCGTCCGAGAGGAGGCAGATCTTGTGGTAGCGGAGCTTGGCGATGTCGAACTGGTCGCCGATCCCCGCCCCAAGGGCGATGATCAGTGGGCGGATGTTTTCGCTCGAGAGGACCCGATCCAGGCGTGCCTTCTCCACGTTCAGGAGCTTGCCGCGCAGCGGCAGCACGGCCTGCGTTCGACGATCGCGGCCCTGCTTCGCCGAGCCGCCGGCGGAGTCGCCCTCCACGATGTAGAGCTCGCTGCGCGCTGGATCGCGCTCCTGGCAGTCCGCCAGCTTCCCCGGCAGCGCCATCCCGTCGAGCGCACCCTTGCGGATGACCAGGTCACGCGCCTTGCGGGCCGCCTCCCGGGCGCGCGCCGCCGTGACGGACTTCTCGATGATCCGCCGGCCATCGGCGGGGTTCTCCTCGAGGTGCTGGATGATCCCGTCGGTGACGGCCGCCTGTACGGCCCCCTTCACGTCGGCATTGCCGAGCTTCGCCTTCGTCTGGCCCTCGAATTGCGGGTCGGTCAGCTTCACGCTGATCACCGCGGTGAGGCCCTCGCGCACGTCGTCACCGCTCAAATTGGCGTCCTTCTCGGAGAGGACGCCGGCCTTCTTCGCCCAGTCGTTCAGCGAGGACGTGAGCGCTGCCCTGAAGCCGGTCACGTGCGTTCCGCCATCGACCGTGTGGATGTTGTTGGCGAACGCCAGCACGTTTTCGGCGAACCCGTCGTTGTACTGGAGGGCGACCTCCACGCTGGTTGTCCCCACCATGCGCTCGACGTGGATCGGCCGCTGGTTCAGCACGTCGCGCCGCCGGTTCAGGTGTCGAACGAAGCTGGTGACGCCTCCCTCGAAGTAGAAGTTCTTCTCTCGATCGCTTCGCTCGTCGCGCAGGCAGACCCAGACGCCCTTGTTCAAGTAGGCGGATTCGCGGAGCCGCGTCGCGATGAGGTCCCAGCTGTACTCGAGGTCCTCGAAGATCTCCGGATCGGCCTGGAAGAACGTTCGCGTGCCGTGCTGCCGCTCCTTGGCCGTCGGCAGGCCGCGGTTCGCCTCCGCTGTGCCGCCCTGCTGCTTGACGGAGCCCTTCGGCGCGCCCCGGCTGTACTCCTGGACATAGCGCTTCCCGTCCCGCAGCACCTCGACACGCATCGCCACCGAGAGCGCGTTGACCACGCTCACCCCAACGCCGTGCAAGCCGCCCGACACCTTGTAGCCGCCACCGCCGAACTTGCCGCCGGCGTGGAGGACCGTGTGGACGACCTCGAGCGCGTCCTTTCCGGACCGGTGCTTCCCGACCGGGATGCCGCGTCCGTCGTCGACGACCTCTACCTGGCCGTCCTTATGGAGCGTGACGTCGATCCGTGTTGCCACGTTCGCCATCGCCTCGTCGATGCTGTTGTCGACGATCTCCCAGACGAGCTGGTGGAGGCCACGCGAGTCGGTGGAGCCGATGTACATGCTCGGCCGCTTGCGGACCGCGCTCAGCCCCTCGAGGACCTGGATGTTCTCGGCGGTGTAGTCCGATCCGACCTTCGTCCGGCGGGTCCTCCGCTCTGGCTGAGCGGTCATCCGCCACCTCCCACGCCGCGGGCGATGATCGCGTGCAGTCGATCGAGCTCCTCATCGGAGTAGAAGTCGATGACCAGCCGCCCTCCGCGCCGCGTGCGCACGATGCCGACCCTGGTCGCCAGAAGGCCCCGCAGCTGTGCCTCGAGATCGGAGAGGTCGTCGGAGATGGCACTCCCCCGCCGGGATGGAGCGGTGTCGCGCTTGCGCCGAACGAGCTCCTCCGTCTGGCGGACCGACAGGTGGCGCTCGATCACGATCAGCAGGGCGGCGCGCTGGAGCTCGGGGACCGTGAGCGCGGCCAGCGCTCGCCCGTGTCCCTCGGTGATCCTCCCGTCGGCGACCGCCTCGCGGACTTCGGCGGTCAGGTCGAGCAGGCGGAGGGCGTTGCTGACCGCGACGCGACTCTTCCCAACCTTGCGTGCCACCTCCTCATGCGAGAGCGAGAACTGGTCGATCAGCTCACGGTAGGCCGCGGCCTCCTCGATCGCGTTGAGGTCCTGCCGCTGCAGGTTCTCCACCAGCGCGAGCTCGAGCTGTTCTCCATCGGCAGACTCGCGCACCACGGCCGGGATGTGCGTGAGGCCGGCAACCCGTGCGGCACGCAGTCGCCGTTCCCCGGCGATCAGCTCGTATCCCCCGTCGGCGGTGGCGCGCACCACGATCGGCTGCAGCACCCCATGGAGCTGGATTGAGGCTGCGAGCTCAGCGGTCTCGTCCTCGTCGAACCGATTTCGAGGTTGATGCGGGTTGCGCGCGATGCGATCGACCGGAATCGCGGGGATGTCGGAGGCAGGCACCGCGCGCGGAATGAGCGAATCGAGCCCCCGCCCCAGCCCGAATGTCTTAGCCACGCGCTGTCACCTCGGCTGCGAGGCGGCCATAGGCCTCTGCGCCGCGGGATGTTGGGTCGTAGATCGCGATCGGGACACCGTGGCTGGGTGCCTCCGACAGGCGGATGCTGCGGGGGACGACCGTGTCATACACGGCACCCTCGAGGTGGCGACGAACCTCGGCGGCGACCTGGACCGAGAGACGAGTGCGGCCGTCGTACATGGTCAACAGCACGCCGTCGATCTCCAGGCGTGGGTTGAGCGCCTCCCGCACCATCCGAATCGTGTTCACCAACTGGCTCAGTCCCTCGAGCGCGTAGTACTCCGTCTGGATCGGGATCAGGACCCCGTCCGCGGCTGTGAGGGCGTTCACCGTCAGCAGCCCGAGCGAGGGCGGGCAGTCGATGAGCACCCGGTCGTATCGTTCACCCAGATCAGCCAGGCTTGCCGAGAGCCGATGCTCCCTCGCTGCCAGCCCCACCAGCTCGATCTCGGCCCCCGAGAGGGCGAGCGCGGCCGGCACCAGGTCGAGCCCCGGGATCGTGGTGTTGAGCACGAGCTCGCCGATCGGCACCCGATCGATGAGCGCGTCATACACCGACCGATCCAGCGACCTCCGGTCTACGCCGAGGCCGCTCGTCGCGTTCCCCTGGGGATCGAGGTCGATGACCAGGGTCGAAGTTCCGGAGAGGGCCAGATACGCCGCCAGGTTGACGACGGTCGTCGTCTTGCCAACGCCGCCCTTCTGGTTGGTACATGCCGTGACCCTGATCACGGGCACTCCGCTGCGAGTTCGAAATCGGCACCCTCATTCTACCAGTCAGGGCCCTTACCGAGGGCTTATCGCGACATTGCGACGGTTGGAAAGTTTCACGTGAAACAGGCAGTTCCCCGACAAGGGGGCGGAGCGCGTCGGTATACTCGCCGCACCGCCCCTGGAGCCCAGCCGCCGCGCCGGTCGAGGAACGCAGATCACCCCCGTCACGCTTCTCCTCGCAGTCCTGATCGGGATCCTGCACGCCGCAGTCGCTCCCATTCTCGTGGTCGGCGACGTCCATCCGAACCTCATGGTGGTGGCGGTCGTGCTCGTGACCGTGCTGAATGGGTTCGGGCCAGGCGTGGCGTGGGCATTTGTTGGTGGACTCACCGCCAATCTCCTCGTCCGCGATCCACTTGGCAGCCTGCCGCTCGAGCTCCTGGTCGTCGCCGCGCTCGTCACCGGCGGAGAACGCCTCTTCGGGCGACTTTCATGGGTCTACCCGCTGGTCGCGGTCGCCCTCGGTTCGATCCTTGTCGAGATCATGAGCCTGCTTGTTCTCCGCCTCGTTGACGAGCCACTCGGCGGGGGCTGGCCCGCCGGCAGGATCCTCGAGGCGGCACTCCTCAACACCGCCATCGCGGCGATCGTGATCCTTCCCATTCGGATCCTCCTCGCGCGCGCTGCTGCCGGCGAGAAGGCAGCCTGGTGAGCGCCATGTCGGGCTTTGAGGCGTCGCCCGCCGCTCGCCCCTCACGCGCCCGATTCATCGCGGCAGCGGTCATTGCGACGCTCCTCTTCGGCGTGCTCGCCGCACGGCTCTTCCAGCTCCAGGTCGTCGACGGCGCCCGGTACGCCGCCCAGGCCGTCGCCGCGCGAACGATCGAGATGCCAATCCGCGCCCCTCGGGGCCTCATCTTCGACCGGGAGGGGAGGCCGCTGGCGGTGAATACGCCGTCGTGGACCCTCTTCGCTCGACCGGCCGACCTGCCGACAGGCGAGGCAGACCGCAGGTCGGTCCTCGCCCGCGCCTCCCTCCTGTCGGGGATCGGCCTGGTCACGCTCCAGGAGCGGCTTGGCGCGTTCAGCGGATCCCCGTTCGAGCTCGTCCCCATCGGACCGGAGATCAGCCGCGACGCCGCACTCCTGGTCGCGGAGGCGGCCGATCAACTGCCCGGGATCAGCGTCGCGGCGGAGCCGAGGCGGTCGTACCTCGACGATACCGGCGCGCGCGAGGGTGAGCTGCTCGCGCACCTGGTCGGGTACACCGGGCCGGTCTCGCGGAGCGAGCTGAAGGAGCTCTCGGCTGCCGGCTACCTGCCCGATGACGTCATCGGCCGGGACGGGGTCGAGGCGACCTACGAGAAGGAGCTGCGCGGGACCTACGGTAGCGAGCTCCTCGAGCGGGATGCCGGCGGCAGGCCGGTGAAAGTGCTGAAACGCCTGAGCGAGCCAATCCCCGGGAAGAATCTCATGCTCACGATCGATTCCCGCATCCAGCGCATCGCGACCGAGACGCTCAAATGGGGGCTCGAGGCGGCGGGTGTCGCGCAGGGCGTCACGATCGTGATGAACCCCCAGACCGGCGAGATCCTGGCGATGGTCTCGCTGCCGACGTATGACAACGACAAGTTCGCCGCCGGAATCTCCGCCGCGGATTACGCCGCCTACCTGAACGACCCGACCAGGCCGCTCCGCAACCATGCCATCTCGGACATCTACCCGCCTGGATCGACGTTCAAGCTGGTGACCGGCCTGGCCGCCCTTGAGGAGGGCGTCACCACGGTTGCGCAGCGCTGGCCGACGTATGGCTGCTACCAGATTCCCGACGCCCCCGCTGGGCAGTGCCTCTTCGATTGGAACCACCGCGGATTCGGGCCGCTTAGCATCGTGGACGCGTACGCGAAGAGCTCGGATACCTTCTTCTACCAGATGGCCGTGGGCCTGGGCGTCGAGCGGCTCGGCGGATGGGCCGAGGAGCTGGGCTTTGGCGCGAAGAGCGGCGTGCGGCTGCCGACCGAGGCTGCCGGGACGGTCATCAGCAAGGCCTGGGCCCAGGCGCAGGGGCGCCCTGACGTCTTCACCGGGGAGCTCGCGATGGCCGGGATCGGGCAGAACGCCATCGCGGTCACGCCGCTGCAGCTGCTCAACGCCTACGCCGCGGTCGCGAATGGCGGGCACCTGATGCGACCGATGATCGTCCGGGGCGAGACGGACGCCGACGGGAACCTCGTACGGGAGTACAGCCCCGAGGTCATCCGGGAGCTCACGGCCAGCCAGGCTGATCTGCACACGATGCGGATCGGCGCGCGCGAGGTGGTGACGACCGGACATGCGACGAACATCGGGACGCTTCGCGTCCCGGGAGCTCTCTCCGGAAAGACGGGTACCGCGGAGTTCGGCACGCCGACGAGCCAGGGGGTCCTCCCCTTCCACTCGTGGTTCGTGGCCTACCTCCCGTCGAAGGCCGGGGCGACCGACGCCGATCTCGCGATCGTGACCTTCACCTACTCCGCCGTCGTTCGTGGCAACGTGTCGCTCGAGGTGATCAAGTACTTCTTCCAGCAGTACTTCAACCTGGACCAGGACCTGCGACGCGAGTTCCAGGTCAATGCGAACTGACCGATGAGCACCGCGGGCGCCACTGCAACCTTTGTTGAGGTAGCGAAGTCGCGACGCTGGCGCGCCTTCGACTGGCAGCTGCTCCTCTACCTGCTCCTCCTGGTGGGATTCGGGGTGGTGATGGGCTACTCGGCGAACTACCAGTCGATCGGCGGCGAGAGCGGCCTCTCGCAGACGGTCAAGACGCTGATCTGGACGAGCATCGGCCTGACCCTCTTCTTCGTCGCCGCCAACATCGACTACCACTGGCTGCAGACGTTCGCCACGCCGATCTACCTGGCGGTGCTGGCGCTCCTGATCGCGACCGGGCTGATCGGGACGAACCTCTTCGGCGCGCAGATGTCGATCAGCGTGGCGGGGATCGACTTCCAGTTCAGCGAGATCAGCAAGGTGCTGATGATCGTGGTCCTCGCGGCCTTCCTGGCGTCTCGTCGGGAGCGAATCGGCCGGTTGAGCACGATCGTGGGGGCCGGCCTGCTGATGGCGCTCCCGACCTACCTGGTGTACCGCCAGCCGGATCTGGGCACCGCGCTCGTCTTCGTGGCGATCCTGCTGGGGATGCTCTTCATGAGCGGCGCCGGCATCGGCTGGCTCGCATTGCTCGGCGGTGCGACCGTCGCGGTCGCGCCGATCGCGGTGGCAGCCCTGGCCGATTACCAGCGACAACGCCTCTTCTGCTTTCTGGATCCGTCGGCCGATCCGCAGGGTGCCTGCTACCAGGTCGTGCAGGCGCTGAACGCGGTCGGCTCCGGCGGCGTGCTGGGCCAGGGCCTCACCGCCGGGCGGCAGAACCAGCTGGGATTCCTCCCGGTGCAGTCGACGGACTTCATCTTCACGGTGGTGGCCGAGGAGCTCGGCTTCATCGGCGGCATGATCCTGCTGAGCCTCTTCGCGCTCCTGATCTGGCGCGTCGTGAGCGTCGGCTGGGGTGCTCGCGACGCGTTTGGCGCGAACATCGCGGCGGGCCTCGGGAGCCTCCTCCTCTTCCAGATCACGGTGAACATCGGGATGGTGACGGGGATCATGCCGGTGACCGGAATCCCGCTTCCGTTCATCACCTATGGCGGTTCGTCGATGATCTCGCTGCTGTTCGGAATGGGGCTGCTCCAATCCGTCCGGGTGCACTCGTGGAAGCCGACCTTCTGACCCTCGGGTACCATCGGGGCCGATGACGACTCGACCGAACGACCAGCCACGCCAGCGCTGGCAGATCCTCTTCGCCCGCCGGCACCCCGCCCTGCGCATCCGGCAGGCGGAGCTGCTGACCGAATTCGAACGCGCCTTCCGCGAAGCGGGCCTCCCGCTGGCAACCTCGAACGCGCAGCATCCGCGACCCCGCCTCAAGTTCGCGGCCAATCTGCCGGTTGGGATCGAGCTGCGGGGCGAGGTGCTCGAGGCCTACTTCGACGACCTCGTGCCGGTGGACAAGATCCAGGCGGCCGCGAGCCTCCTCCCCGAGGGGATTGAGATGGTCGACGCACGCGAGGTCTGGCACGGCTTCCCGTCGGCCGCCTCGCAGCTGCGCGCCGCCGAATACGAGGTGGAGGTTCGCGACGGCCCGGAGCTGACGAGCGATGCCCTCCGCGGGGCCGTGGTCAGGCTGCTGGCCGCCCGCCAGCTGCCCGGGATGCGGCGTCGGGGCGAGAGTGAGCGGCGGGCCGACGCCGGCCCCCGGGACCTGCGGCCGCTGCTCGAGGACGCCGAGGTGCTCGAGGTGGACGAGGAGGCACACCGCGGGAAGCTGCGGCTGGTGCTGCGGCTCGACGCGAGCGGTGCCGGTCGGCCGGAGGACGTGGTGCAGGCACTGGACCTGCCGCTCCGCCCGGGGCCAGCGGTCCGGACCCGCCTCCTGTTCGTTGACACCCCTCCGATCGCCCGGTAAACTCGCCGTCCCGCGGGCGCATCACCTGGCCGCTTCGCCGTGCGTCGGTCGAGCACGTGCCCCGGCTTCCCCAGCAATCACGTCAACAGCATCCCGGAGATGACCATGTACGCCGTCCTCAGCAGCGGCGGAAAGCAATATCGGGTCGAGGCCGGCACGACGCTCATGCTCGAGCGCCTTGACGGTGAGCCCGGCGTTGCCGGAGCCCAGGTCACCTTCGATCGCGTCCTCCTCATCGGGGACGGCGATGACGTCACGATCGGCACCCCGACGGTGGCCGGGGCGTCCGTGAGCGCGACGGTCCTGGGCGAGGCGCTCGGACCGAAGCTCGTCATCTTCAAGTTCAAGCAGAAGGTCAAGTACCGCCGCCGGACCGGGCATCGCCAGCACATGACGCGGGTGCGCATCGACACCATTAATCCGACGGCCGCGAAGAAGGCAGCCGCCAAGCCAAAGGCCGATGCCGCCGAGGCGGCGCCCGAGGAGGCCGCTGCGAAGGCGGCCCCCAAGGCGAAGGCAGCCCCGAAGGCGGCAGCGAAGGTCGCCACTCCCCGGGCGAGGAAGGCGGCGAGCCCCGC
>DATJIJ010000164.1:0-5476 GCA_035493355.1 Candidatus Methylomirabilota bacterium | reverse complement strand
TACTGGGTGACCTGGTCTCCCGACGGCGCCTACCTGATGTTCGTCGGCTGGTCCGACGAGGTCGATCCTCTCATGGGCGCGGTTCGTGTCGGATCCGCCGGCCCGTCGGAGATTCTCGTCGTAAAGGAGGACGTAGCCGTCAATCCGGTTTATCTGAGGGGAACGTTCGTGCCGATCCAGAGCTGGGGTCGCCTTCAATGAGGACACATGGAATGAAGGGCACCGCTGCCTTTGGCGGTGGCCTGACCTTCATCGAGACCTCGCTCTTCACGATGCGACTCCCGGCGGAAGCTCTGTAGGCGAGCGTCGACCTAGGGCGAGCCGAGGGTGGCCCGCTCATCCGGGACGTCGGGGAGCACCTGCTGGCTGAAGGTCGCCACCGCATCGGCCATGCCGACGTCATGCCCGGCCACCTCCGATCGGTACCAGCGATGGTCGAGCAGCTCGTGGAAGAGCTCGGCCGGCGCTCGCTTCGCATGCAGCTCGGCGGGGATGGCGGCGACTGCGGGCTCGAACACCTCGGCGCGCCAGCGGTAGCCGACCACCGACTCGGGGAGGCTGCGCCCCTCCGCTGCCTCCAGCTCTGCCCGGTACCGGGCGATGTCGTTCAGAAGCCGGCGGGCCTGGTTCTCGCCGACATCGAGCCCCGTCAGGCTCAGCAGCCGGCGCCGATGGTGTCCTGCCTCGACGACGCGGGTCGGCATGCGCAGGCGGTAGCCGCCCTCGACGGTGAGCAGCTCGACCTCCTCGACGTCGAAGCCGAGGTCGTTGAGGCGCCGGAGGCGCTCGTCGATGCGGTACCGCTCGTTCGGCGGGATCACCTCGTCGCGGGTCAGCTCGCTCCACAGGCTCTCGTAGCGCGGCCGCAGCTCGGCGGCCTCCGCCAGCGGGTCGTCGATCGTCGAGCTGGGAGTCACCCCCTGCTCGGCCATCATCGCCATCACGTCGAGCAGCTCGCCGGCGAAGTTCTCCTCGGCAATCGAGAGGTCGTAGGCACGCTGCCCCTCCGAAAGTGAGGGATGGAGCTCGCCCGTCTCGGCGTCGACCAGATAGGCCGCCAGCGAGCCGGCATCCCGCCGAAAAAGCGTGTTGGAGAGCGAGCAGTCGCCCCAGAAGAAGCCCGCCAGGTGAAGGCGGACGAGCAGCTCCGCCACGGCGTCCAGGAGCCGGTGATGCAGGTCCGAGATGCCGCGTTGCGTGAAGAGGGTCCGATAGGGGAGGCTGAACTCGAGGTGTCGGGTGATCAGCACTGCGTCGAGGTCGTCGCGGCCGCTCACCACGCCGACGACCTCGACCACCGGGACGGATGCCGTCGCCAGCTCCCGCAGGAGCCGATACTCGCGTTCGGCCAGCGGCTCGGGCAGCTCCTTCAGCGCGTAGAGGGCGCCGTCGTAGTCGACGAAACGGACCACGTGGCGGCTGATGCCGCGCGCCACCTCCACCAGCCGCGGTGACTGCCAGCTGGCGAGCGGCTCGGACCACGGCAGATCGAGGAAGTCGGGCCACGAACCGCGCGGGAGCATCTGGAAGCGCATCGGTCGTCAGATAGTAGGGTCGGTTCGAGGCGAGGGCTACAATCGCGCGGCGTGATCAGAAGGACGCTGCTGCGTGTGCCGATGCTGGGCCGATGGGTCGAGCGTCGCTGGATGCCGGACCCCGTCGAGCGCGACGCGCACCGGGAGATCGTGCGCGAACGCCTGGAAGCTCCGGTTGTGCCGGCGGCCGTTGCACCTGCTGAGCGCGAGCCCCTCCCCCAGCAGCAGACGGGGACTCCGCCCGAAGACGCGCCGTAGGTCATCGCCTGCCTGACCGTCCAGATTGAACAGCTAGCCTGCCCCGATCGCTCTCTTCATTGATCGGTCCACTACGGGCCGAACGTCATGGAACGGAGAGTTGGGTGCAGCAAGTGCTCGTCGAGCAGGCCAAGAGGGGCGACGCGGAAGCGTTTGACGCCCTGGCGCGCCTGGTCGGCGATCGGTGCCTGGCGATCGCGGTGCGGATCCTCCGCGATCTCGACCTGGCCGAGGACGCCGTGCAGGGTGCGCTGATCACCGCCTGGCGCGAGCTCCGCTCGCTTCGCGACCCGTCCCGCTTCGAGCCATGGCTCCACCGCATCCTCACCAATGCGTGCTATGCCGAGGCCAGGCGTCGCAAGCGATGGTCCGAGGGCCCCAGGATCCTTCCCGTCGCGGGCGCGTACGGCCCCGACGACTACCTGACCGTGGATGACCGCGACCTGCTCGAACGTGCCCTTCGAAGGCTCACCGTCGAACAGCGTGCGGTCCTCGTCTTTCACCACTACCTCGGTCTGTCGATTTCCGAGGTGGCGGCACGCATCGGCATTCCTGTCGGGACTGCGAAGTCCCGCTTGCACCACGCCACGCGGGCACTCCGGGCCAGCATCGAGGCTGACGCCCGGTCGACCGCCGATTCCCAGGAGCGAATGGCATGACCCCGCGTCGAGACCCTGATCGCCTGATCCACGCCTTCCTGATGGAGGGTCAGACCGAGCTGCCCGATCCCGTGTACGACGCGGTGCGCGACCGAATTGAACAGACACGACAACGGGCCTTCATCGGCTCGTGGAGGACATCCAACATGAACAATTTCCTGAAGGTCGGCCTCGCGGTCCTTGCCGTCGTGGCCATTGCCGTCGTCGCCTACAACCTGCTGCCCGGCGTCCGTGATCAGACCGGACAGCCCTCGCCATCCGCCCTCCCATCGACGAGCCCCGGTCCGGCGGCGCTCGTCGTCGGGAGCTTCGGCTCGCACGGCGGCAACATCCAACTTGACGCAACCGGAGACGGCTCGAACGTGACGGGTTCGATGATCTACGCCGATAACGGCGGCGCAGAGCTCGGCGGCTTCACGGTCGATCTGAAGTGCACCCGCGCCACCGAAGGCGGCCTGATCTTCATCGGCGGACCGATCAGCGATGCGACGAAGGGCTACGTCACGAACGCGCCGGTGGGGACGAACGTAGCGCTCATTCTTCAGCGGGGATCGCCGGTGCTGGCGGAAATCCTGGTGCAGTATCCGGACCCGCACGAGCCCGACTGCATGACGTTCCTCGAGAGCATTGCCGATGACCGGCCACCGGGCGCTCTGGAGCCGATCGTGGGGGCCGTCGAGTTCGGACGCTAACTCCCCCGGGGTCGCGGCGCGAGCCGCGGCCCCCACCGCCTCCAGCACCAGCCGCCGAAGATTGAGTCGCCGCTGCCGCGACCGTGCCCATACCGAGTGAATGCGCCGGACTGACCGGCGCACGATGCGGATGAGGCATGGATACCGAACTCGTGATTCGAGCGCAGCACGGTGACGAAGGGGCCTTCACGAGCCTCGCCGTGGCCGTGGGCGATCGGCTCCATGCGGTGGCGCACAGGATCCTGCGCGACACCGACCTTGCCGAGGACGCGACGCAGCAGGCGCTGCTGAACGTCTGGCGAGACCTCCCGCAGCTGCGCGACCCGGCGCGCTTTGACGCCTGGTCGTACCGGCTCCTCGTGCGCGCCTGCTACGCCGAGGCCCGCCGGACCCGCTCGGCATCCAACCTCCGCCTCCTCCCGGCCGATGAGCCGATGGGAGCGGATGGCACGAGCCTGGTCATTGATCGCGATCAGCTCGAGCGAGGATTCCGACGCCTTTCGATTGACCATCGTGCGGTGGTGGTTCTGCACCACTACCTCGACCTGCCGCTCTCCGAGGTCGCCGAAACGCTCGGCGTGCCGGAGGGGACGGTCCGTTCAAGACTTCATCACGCGATGCGTGGCCTGCGCGCGGCGCTTGACGCCGACGCACGCCCGACGAGACGGGAGGGCTCGCAGTGAGCACCGATCGCGACGTCGAGCGCATCGTTCGGTCGTGGATGGACGAGGGTGTCACGGCGCTCCCGGACCGGGTCCTGGACCTCGTGCTCGACCAGATCCCCGCGACCCCCCAGCGCCGAGCCGCTTGGCCGGTGCGGAGGTTCCCAATCTTGTCCACCTATGCACGTATCGGTCTCGTCGCGGCAGCTGTGATTCTGGCCGTCGCCGTGGGGATCGGACTACTCGGAAGACCATCCGAGGTCGGGCCCCTGGCTTCGGCGACGCCTTCTCCCTCCTCATCGCTCTCGCCAAGTGGCATTGGACCGTCGCCGATCGATGGCACCTACCAGACGAGCTTCAGCCTTGCGGATCTGACGGCTTCACCGCTGGTGACGGCCAATGAGATCAAAGACGGCAACTGGGGCTCCTGGCAGCTGCGGTTCAGGATGGACCGCTTCAGCTACACCCAGCAGAACAACATCGCGAACTCGAGCTCACAAGGTAGTTTCACGATCGACGGCGACGCGATCACCCTGGCCGTTGACAAGGGCGTCCATGTCGGCGAGACCTTCGCTTTTCGGTGGCAGCGCAATGCGACCGAGCTCACGTTCTCTCGAGACGACACCCTGGGCATTGGACCGACTCCGTTCCTCGTCAAGCCATGGCTGCGGCTGGATGCAATCGCGCTTGCCGGCACATGGCTGGGCGCCGAGGTGACCTGCGCTCAGCAGATCGCAACAGTCGAGGCTGCGGGCTTTACAGCCGAGCAGATGACAGCCAGCGGATTGGACCCGACCTGCGCAAACGGCGGTACCAACCAATACGGCCTCGGCTTCCTCGCCGACGGCACGCTTGCCGTTACTGACCGAGGGGCAATAACCCATCCGGCCATTTACCGCCTGATTGACACGCAGTCATTCGAGTCAGGCCAGCCCGATGGTTTCGCCTGCCTCACCTATGGGTATGCGATCGACGGCGACCAGCTAACGATTGAGATCCTCGATTTCGGCTGCGCCGCCACTGGACCGGCCACGCTGGGCGATCAGATGCATCTGACCGCGATCTTCGAGACATCCCCGTTCACGCGGCAGCCCTGAGATGCCACGCCAGATGTCGGAACAGGTCTGCGATCCGCGCACGCCCACTCCACGACAAGCCTTCACTCAGCCTCCAACAAAGGAGCACCCGATGATCCGAAACATCCGTCGAGCCTCGATCCTCGCGATCGCGGTCCTCACGATCTTGGCCACTCTTACCTTTGCGCCCGTTACCGGCGCGACCGTCCCCGGCCGCAACGGCCTCATCGCCTTCCACGCCGAAGTGGACGATGGCGTGCAGATCTTCACGGTCCGGTCGAACGGGCACCAGTTGCGCCAGCTGACACACGTCGACAGCGCCGCTGCCCTCCCGGAATGGTCCCCGGACGGACGGCGAATCGCCTTCACGCTCAATGAGTGCTCGGTGGCCATCATGGACGCCGATGGCGGGAACCTCACCGTCCTCGCGGACGACCCGGACCTCTGCCAGGGTGATGCGTCCTTCACTCCGGACGGTTCGCGACTCGTGTACAGCCGCTTCGACTTCGTGCTGGAGGTCGCACAGATCTGGAGCATGAAGGTGGACGGAACTGATCAGCGGTTCATCACCGGCGCCGGTGAGACCGATCCGAA
>DATJIJ010000163.1:0-5706 GCA_035493355.1 Candidatus Methylomirabilota bacterium | reverse complement strand
CGTCGTCCTGGACGAGCCGACCGCGCAGCTCGACCCGGCCGGGACGGCGATGGTCGCTGCCGCGCTCGAGGGCCTGGCGGCCAGCGGCGCCTCGATCCTGGTCGCGGAGCAGAAGACCGACCTGCTGGCCGCGATCTGCGGACGCGTGCTGGTGCTTGATGCCGGCCGCGTCGTCCTGGAGGGACCGGCGGCCGAGATCCTGGCCGATCCGCATCTCCCCGACCTGGGCGTCGCTCCCCCGGCCGCCGTGCGGCTGCGGCGGGCGGCGGACGAGCTGGGCTTGCCGGTGACGGCACTCGCCCGACTGGACGAGGTCCTGGCGCCATGACCGACCTCACTCTCGACGGCGTCAGCTACCGCTATCCGGGTGGCACGCTGGCCCTCGACGAAGTCAGCCTGCGGGTCGGGACGGGGGAGCGAGTCGCACTCATCGGCCAGAACGGGAGCGGTAAGACAACCCTCGTGCGCCACCTGAACGGCCTGCTGCGGCCGAGTTCGGGCCGCGTCCTGCACGACGGTGGCGACGTGGCGGGTCGCACGGTCGCCCAGCTGGCACGCTCGGTTGGGCTGGCCTTCCAGGATCCGGATCGCCAGATCTTCCGAGGAACTGTCCGCGGTGAGGTTGAGTTCGGACCGCGCAACCTCGGCCTGCGTGGCAGCGCACTGCGCAGCGCCGTGGAGCGGGCGCTGGACGAAGTCGGGCTCGACGCGGAAGGCGGCACGAATCCTTACGACCTCGGCGCATCGCGCCGGAAGCTGCTCGCCCTGGCATCGGTCCAGGCGATGGGCACTGCTGTCCTGGTCCTCGACGAGCCGACGACCGGGCAGGATCAGCGTGGTGCGGAGATCGTCAAGCGGGTCATCGCGAACGCCAACGCCGCCGGACGCACGGTGATCGCCATCAGCCACGACATGAGCTTCGTGGCCGAAACCTTCGACAGGGTCGTCGTCCTCCGTGGCGGGAAGGTGATCCTGGACGGGACGCCGGCATCGGTCTTTGCCGAGGCCTCGTGGGAGGCGCTGCGATCGACCTACCTGGAACCGCCGCTGCCCGCGGTCGTTGGCTCGCGGCTGAAGCTCGGAGCCACCCCGACGGACGAGGCCCTGCTGGCCGCCCTCCTGACGGCGGCGGGCTAGAAGCCGGGCTTCGGTGGGAGCGGGTTCCCGCTGGCGTCGACGCGCTCCTCGGGCGGCAGCTCGTCGCGGTGGCGTCGCCCACCGGTTGGGCCCGGGATCGGCTCGGCCATGACCGAGTGGGTGACTTCGTCCAGCCGCTGGCCGATGCCCCGCAGGCCCAGGTGCCGCAGCGCCGCCCCGAAGCGATCGACGAAGGCCGCGTCCCGCAGCAACCCGAAGGCCAGCGAGGGCGTCGCGCGGATGAGAAGCTCGACGCCGCGAACCGCCTCCGGCAGGTTGACCTGGTTCAGGCCGAGCTGCGCGTCGAGAAGGTCGAGGCCCCGATTTGCCTCCCGGCGCGCTCGCGTGGTGAAGTGCGGCGTGCGATTGACCAGCACCCGCGTCCGGTAGAGGGCAGCGCGGGTGAGCGGGTCGCGACCAGCGGGAGCCGGGAAGGCCATGGACCGAATCTTACGCGGCGATGCGGGGTGGCAGGAAGCGCTGGCCGGCGCCATCGCCAGTGCCACGCGCCCGATCGCCTCCGATCCCCGCTTCGCGCCCCGCGCGGCGGCCACTGATTCCAAGCTGCCCCGTTACGACCGCGCCACCTTCCCGCCTGCGCGCGCCGCGGCGACGCTCCTGCTCGTGTACCCGGGGCACGAGGGCGAACTAACGGTGCTGCTCACGATGCGCCATGCCGACCTGCGCGATCATGCCGGCGAGATCTCCCTCCCCGGCGGCTCGCGAGATGCCGCTGACGCGTCCCTGGAGGCGACTGCCCTCCGCGAGGCATGGGAGGAGATCGGCGTCGAGCCGTCCAGCGTCTCCATCATCGGCACCCTGGACGACACCTGGATCCCGGTCAGCAACTTCGAGCTGCGTCCGTTTGTCGGGACGATCGCCCATCGACCGGTCTTCGCACCTCACAACGACGAGGTCGCCGAGATCATCGAGCTCCCGGTCCGCCGCCTGCTGGCGGAGGACGCGGTCACCGAGGAGCTGATCGAGGGGCCGGGGTGGCAGCTGCGGGCCGCCGTGTATCGATATGAGGGTCACCGCATCTGGGGCGCGACCGCGCGGACGCTGGCGATGTTCGCCGCCGTCCTGCGGGAGGCGGACTTCGAAACCTAGCGGCGCGTCTCCACCGTCGTCCGCGCTTGGCGCAGCAGCGCGAGCAGCTTTCCGTGGTGCGGCGGCGGAGCGGCGACGATGCTCAGCCGCGGGCCGCGCCTGGTGGTGTTCCACCACGGCCCGCCATACAGGTCGCTGACTGTTGCGCCGGCACGCTCGGCGATGAGCCCGGCCGCGGCGATGTCCCACAGCGACAGCCCGCCGTTCTGCACGAAGGCGTCGAAGCGACCGGACGTGACGTAGGCGAGGGCCAGAGCGGCGCTTCCCATCCGACGGCCGATCCGGATCTCGTGTGCCACCCGTCGCTCCCGGGCGATCCCACCGCGCCCGATGATCGCCAGGCTGACCACGAAATCGCCCAGCTGGTCCTTCTCGCTGGCCCCCACGGCGACGCCGTTCAGCGTCGCCGAACCGCCGGCGGTCGCGGCGTAGCAGTCGCCGCGCAGCGGGTCGAGCACCACCCCGACCACCGGCACGCCGTCCTCCACCAGGCCGATGGAGACGCAGAAGAATGGGATCCCGTTCGCGTAATTGACGGTCCCGTCCAGTGGATCGATGACCCAGGTGCGCTTCCTCCATCGGCCGCGCGCCGTCCTCGTCGCGCCGTGCTCGCGCCCCGACTCCTCGGCCAGGATCGCGTCGGCGGGGAAGCGCTCCGTGATCGCCTTGATCACCAGCGCCTCGCTGGCGTAGTCGACATCGGTGACGACGTCGCGCTTGCTCTTGCGGTCGACCTTCATCGTCTGCTCGTAGCCCGCGGTCAGGAGCTCCCCCGCGCGGGCGGCGAGGGCGACGGCGAAGGCGAGGTCGGCGTCATGGGCGGTGGGCATCTCGGGCGATCCTAGCGGGCGCTACCCTATCGGGCATGCCACAGATCCACCTCCGCGCCGAGCCGGGCGACTACGCCCCGCTCGTCCTCCTCCCCGGTGACCCGAACCGCGCCCGCAAGATCGCGGAGCGGTTCGATGGCGGCCTGGCCCAGTCGAAGCTCGTCACCGAGCACCGCGCCATGTATGGCTGGACCGGCACCTACCAGGGTCACCCGGTCAGCGTCCAGACCTCCGGGATGGGGACCCCGAGCTTCGCCATCGTGGCCGAGGAGCTCCTGCGCCTCGGCGCGAAGCAGCTCATCCGGGTCGGCACCTGCGGCGGGATCGCGCCCGGCCTGAAGACCGGCGACCTGGTGGTGGCCCTCTCCGCCTGCCCGACCGACGGCGCCACGAACACCTACCTGCATGGGGACCGATACGCCCCGACCGCCGACTTCGCCCTGACGCACACCCTCGTCCACGCGGCGGAGCAGGCGGGGATCCCGGTTCGCATCGGGCCGGTCGCATCGGTCGACGTCTTCTACAACACCGATGCCGACTACTTCAGCAAGTGGCGCGATCGCGGGGTCCTGGCCTTCGAAATGGAGGCCTCGGTCCTCTTCTACCTCGCGGCGCGCGCCGGCATCCAGGCCGCCTGCCTCCTGACGGTCAGCGACGTCCTCAACGAGGAGGAGGGCACCGAGGAGACGTACATGTCGCTCGAGGACCTCGACGCGGCGGTCGAGCGCATGATCGAGGTCGGGCTGACAGCCGCCGTACAATCGGGAACATGACCGACACGATCGCCCGCCCCGCTGCCGCCGACGCGGCGGCCGACTTCCTCCCCCTGAAGGGGATCGACCACGTCGAGTTCTGGGTTGGCAACGCCAAGCAGGCCGCTGCCTACTATCGGGCCCTGTGGGGCTTCACTCCCGTCGCCTACGCCGGCCTCGAGACGGGGGTCCGCGACCGCGCCAGCTACGTCATGGTGCAGAACGACATCCGCTTCGTCTTCACCGCCCCGATCTCGGACACCGGTGAGCTGGCCGAGCACGTTCGCCGCCACGGCGACGGGGTGCACGACATCGCCTTTGCCGTGGACGACGTGGCATCGGCCTGGCGCGAGACGACGGCGCGTGGAGCGGTGAGCGCCCTCGAGCCGACCGAGGTGCCCGGCGAGAAGGGCGTCCTGCGCCGATCCGCGATCCACACCTACGGCGAGGTGCTGCACTCGTTCATCGACCGCAGCGAGTACCACGGCACCTTTGCTCCCGGGTACCACCGCATCACGAAGCCCGCGGTGGCCGCCACCGGACAGCAGCTGCTCGAGGTGGACCACTGCGTCGGCAACGTGGAGCTGGGCGACATGAACAAGTACGTCGACTTCTACCGCGACGTGATGGGCTTCAGCCAGCTCATCCACTACGACGACAAGGTGATCCACACCGAGTACAGCGCGCTGATGAGCAAGGTGATGCAGTCGGGCAACGGCCGCATCAAGTTCCCGATCAACGAGCCGGCCGATGGCAAGCGCAAGAGCCAGATCCAGGAGTTCCTCGACTACTACCTCGAGGCGGGGACGCAGCACATCGCCCTGCGCACCGAGGACATCGTCGGCACGGTGCGTGCCCTCCGCTCGCGGGGCGTGGAGTTCCTGGGCCTCCCACACGAGTACTACGCGTCGCTCCCGGAGCGCGTCGGGGACGTCGGCATCCCCATGGACCTCCTCGAGGAGCTGGGGATCGAGGCCGATCGCGACGAAGAGGGCTACCTCCTCCAGATCTTCACCAAGCCGGTGCAGGACCGCCCGACGTTCTTTTTCGAGATCATCGAGCGGCATGGCTCACGCGGCTTCGGGGTCGGCAATTTCAAGGCGCTCTTCGAGGCGATCGAGCGCGAGCAGGAGAAGCGCGGAAACCTCTAAAGCTGCTCGGCCAGCGCGATAACGATCCCCTCCGGCCCGCGGAGATAGCAGAGCCGGTACGTGTCCTCGTACTGCACCACTTCGCCGATGAGTTCGGCGCCGCGGGTCTGCAACCTGGCGACGGCGGCGTCGATGTCGTCGACCGCGAACATGATGCGACCCATGCCCAGCCTGTTCACCGGTGCGTTCGGGTCCGCCGTGGCAGCGGGCGGCGTCTGGAACTTGCTCAGCTCGAGCCGGCCCTGGCCGTCTGGGGTCCGCATCATGGCGACGTCGCTTCGCACGCCATCGAGCCCGATGAGGCGGTCCACCGATTCGCCCTCGACGGTGGCCTCGCCCTCGAACTCGAGGCCAAGCTCGGCAAAGAAGGCGATCGCGGCCTTGAGGTCGTCGACAACGATGCCGACGTTGTCGATCCGCAGGAGCGTCATGGCTCAGCGCCAGCCGAGGGCCGGCGCAACGTCCCGAAGGACGCTCTCGATGACGTGGGCGTTGTAGTCGACGCCCAGCTGGTTCGGCACCGTGAGCAGCAGGGTATCGGCGGCGGCAATAGCCGTGTCCTCCGCCAGCTGCTTGACGAGGACGTCCGGCTCCGCGGCGTATGTACGGCCGAACACGGCGCGCTTTTCCGGCTCGATATAGCCGAAATGGTCTTCACCCTCGCTGTTGCCGAGATAGGCGCGGTCCATGTCATTGACGAGAGCGAAGATGCTGCGGCTCACCGAG
>DATJIJ010000162.1:0-14424 GCA_035493355.1 Candidatus Methylomirabilota bacterium | reverse complement strand
CTCGCACCGCCGGTGAGCGTGTCGTGCAGCTCGAATCCCAGCTCACCGGCGATGGCGATGGCGAGCTCGGCCATCCGGCCGTTGCCCGGCGTCCGCTCCATCGGTGAATGGAAGGCGGCCCGGCGCAGGGTGGCGGTGATCCCGTCGAGGGCCGGGTGGGTGACGATCCCCTCCACCTCGGCCGCCGCGACCTCGAACTCCGCGGTGCTCGCCGCGCGCAGGTCGAGCTCCATCCGGCACGATCCCGCCACGACGTTCGGCCGCGTCCCGCCATCGATCACGCCGGCGTTCACCGTGACGCTCGGCCAGCGCCCGTTCAGCGCGTGGAGCGCCAGCACCTGGCGCGCCGCCTCGACGATCGCGCTGCGGCCCTTCTCCGGCTCGACGCCTGCGTGGGCGGCACGGCCGGTGATGGTGACCTCGAAGTCGGCGATCCCCTTGCGAGCGCTGACGATGTCGCCGTTGGCCCGTGCGCACTCGAGGACCATGGCCGCATCGTGCTCGGCGACGAGGCGGCGGATGTGCTGCGTGCTGAAGGGCGAGCCGATCTCCTCGTCCGGGTTGGCGACGAAGGTGACCGATGGTCGGCGACCCACGGCGTGCAGCGCGGCCAGTGCATGGACGCCGGCCAGCAGTCCGCCCTTCATGTCGCTCACGCCCGGGCCAGTGGCCCGCTCCCCATCGGTGTGGAACGGGCGCAGGGCAGCTGTGCCGGGTTCGAAGACGGTGTCCATGTGCCCGATCAGGAGCAGCCGCGGCCCTGATCCGGCAAGGCGCCCGATGACCAGGTCGCCCAGCTGGCGCTCCCCGCCGACCGGGAGGTGGGGGATCCGCTCGACGGCCGCACCGAGCTCGGCCAGCGACGCGCCGACGGCGTCCGCGACGCGGTTCACGCCGTCGGGCGTGTACGACCCGCAGTCGATGTTGACGAGCGAGGCGAGGTCGTCCGCGAAGCGTGGATAGCGGGCAGCGACAGCGGCCTGCAGGCCGTCGGGGAGGGTCACGGCGCGTGAGTATACTGCCGGCCATGCCCAACGACGCGCGGCCGAAGGCCGAGGTCGAGCTACTCGAGCTGCGCGTGCTGGACGGCCCCAACCGGTTCTTCAACCGCCCGGCCATCAAGCTCGAATTCGGGTCCGAGACGCCGACCGCCGCCGCGGACGTGGCGGCTGCCGCGGCGCTCGCCCTGCGGCGCCTGCACGTCGCGCTCGACCTTCCCGTTCCGCGGGTGACGGCTCGGCATTCGAACGACCACCGGCGCGCCGCGATCGCCTTCCCCTGGCGCCGGCGCGCTCGGTCCCAGGCAATCGCCGCCGCAGCGGCCCGGATCGCCACCGGCGCGACCAGCGATCGTCACGAGCTGCGGACGCTGAAGGCGGTCGCGGCCGGGCCGATGCCTGACCTGCCGCGACCACGGATCCCCGTCGTGGCGATCACCGGCACGAACGGCAAGAGCACGACGACACGGCTCATCGCGCACATCGCCGCGGTCGCGGGGATGAAGGCGGGGATGACCAACTCGGACGGGATCTACATCGGCTCGGAGCTGGTCGAGGCGGGGGACTGGACCGGCTTCGGGGGCGCTGGCCGCGTCCTTTCCCAGCCGAACCTCGACCTGGCCGTGCTCGAGACGGCACGCGGCGGGATCCTGCTGCGAGGGATCGGCTACGCCGCCAATGACGTGGCGGTGGTGACCAACGTCTCGGCCGACCACCTTGGCCTCCAGGGGATCGACACGCTCGACGAGCTGGCCGAGGTGAAGGGCGCGGTGGCTCGCATCACGAAGCGCTCCGGCTGGGTCGTCCTCAACGCCGACGATCCCCGCGCCTGGCGGATGCGGCGCGAGACGAAGGGGCAGTGGTACCCATTCAGCCTCGATCCGGAGAACCCGAACATCGAGCTGGCGCTGGACCGCGGTGGCCGCGCGGCCGTGATCCAGCACGGCTGGCTGGTGCTGCTCGGCGCGGGTCGCCGTCCGCAGCGGGTGGCGCGCGTCGACGAGCTGCCGGTTACGTTTGCCGGCCTGGCCCAGTACAACGTCGCGAATGCGCTGGCGGCAGCCGCGGCCGCCGATGCGTTAGGGATAGCGCCCGACAAGATCGCCAAGGGCCTACGCAGCTTCGCGCTCGACCGCGTCGTCAATCCAGGCCGCCTCAACCTCTTCGAGAAGCGCGGGCTGCTCATCCTCGTCGACTTCGCGCACAACGAGGCCGGCCTCTCGGGATTGCTCGAGGTCTGCCGCAAGCTGAGCGAGGCAGCTGGGCGCGCCGCGAAGCGCGGGCGTGGCAAGGTCCGGGTGGCGATCGGCACCGCCGGTGACCGCTCCGATGAGCTCCTCCACGGCCTTGGCGTCCTGGCCGGTGCGGGAGCGGACGAGGTGGTGATCGCGGAGAAGCCGCACTACCTGCGCGGTCGCGAGTCGACCGAGATGAACGAGATCATGCGGGCCGGGGTGGCCGAGGCGGGCTACGTCGGCCCGGTCGAGGCGTTCCCGACGGAGCTTGCAGCCGTCCAGGGGCTGATCGAGCGAGGGCGGCGGGGCGACGTCCTCGCGGTCATGACCCACGCTGAGCGAGCCGACGTCTTCGAGTGGTTGGAGGCGGAGGGGTACCAGCAGGTCGGCTTCGAACGCCTGCGTGAGCTGGTCGGCGCCTAGCCGTCGACCTCGATCGCGACCATCTCCTCGAGCTCGTCATCCATCCTGTCGATGAGCGGGGAGCTCTCGCTCGCCGACGCGCCGCCATGCTGCCGGCGCTGGAGCTCCTTCCATACGTCGTTGGCGTGGTCGACGCAGACCACGACGACGTCACCCTCGTGGCCCATGTCGAGGGCGTAGCGGGTCGCCTCG
The DNA here is from genome assembly GCA_035493355.1 of Candidatus Methylomirabilota bacterium. GTDB lineage: Bacteria > Chloroflexota > Limnocylindria > QHBO01 > QHBO01 > CF-167. The sequence goes on along the minus strand of DATJIJ010000162.1, from coordinate 11,576 downwards.
AGCTCGTCGAGGACCGTCTCCACGCTGGTGCAGCGCGCGCCGGCGTCCATCCCCGCGCGCACGCCACGCTCGATGAGCGCCGCCGTCCCGCCACGCTGGCGGCCCCGGTTGTTGGCGTCCTCGCGGACGATGATCGTGTCGAAGTGGGCGGCTGCGATCTTGCCCAGCTCGACGATGTCCTCGTCTCGGCGGTCGCCGGCGGTGGCCATCACCCCGATCCGCTGTCCGGTGACCAGCGCGCGGCGGCCGCTGGCCGACGGCTCGGTCAGCTTCCCGACGAAGTCGCCCAGGGCGGCGACCGCCGGAGCGTTGTGCGCGTAGTCGACGATCACCCGGTAGCCGTCGAGCTCGAACATGTTCAGGCGCCCAGGCGCCATGAAGTAGCTGGTGGTAAAGGTGCGCAGCCCCTGGCGCACGTCGTGGAGGTGCGCGCCGGCGGCCCAGGTCGCCGCGGCCGCGGCGAGCGCGTTCTGCACGTTCATGCGGGCGCGCCCCTCGAACGTGGCTGGGAGGAGGTGCGTCCAGACCAGCGGCAGGTTCTTGCGCCCCTGGCGCAGCACGATCATGTCGCCGTTGCGGCCCGGCTCGACCGTCACCGCCCGCCGGCCACGGCTCGCCTGGCGTCGGATCATCTCGTTGTTCGGATCCATGCTGAAGTAGATGACCGATCCCGAGCAGTGGCGACCCATCGCCGCGACGAGGGGATCATCGGCGTTCAGGACGGCGGTCCCGTCGCGTGGCACCGCCTCGACCAGGACCTGCTTGACCGCGGCCAGCTGGCGCATCGAGGTGATGCCGCCCAGCCCAAGGTGGTCGCCGGTCACGTTGAGGACAACCGCGACGTCGTTGCGGTCGTAGCCAAGCCCTTCGCGCAGGATCCCGCCGCGGGCGACCTCGAAGACGGCCATCTCGACGTTCGGGTTCTGGAGCACGGTCGAAGCCGACTTGGGGCCGCTCATGTCGCCGCGCCGAATGAGGCGCCCGTCGACCACGATCCCATCGGTGCTGGTCATCCCGACCCTGCGTCCCATCCCCTTGAAGATGTGCGCGATCATCCGGGCCGTGGTCGTCTTGCCGTTGCTGCCGGTGATGGCCACGATCGGGATGCGAGCCGCTGATCCGGGCGGAAAGAGCATGTCGATCACCGGCTTGGCGACGTACTGCGCCTCGCCCTCGGTCGGATGGGTGTGCATCCGGAACCCCGGGGCGGCGTTGACCTCCACGATCCCGCCACCGGTCTCGCGCACCGGGACGCTGATGTCGGGGCAGATGAAGTCGATGCCGGCGATGTCGAGCCCCACCACCCGCGCCGCCAGCTCGGCGATCTCCGCGTTCTCGGGATGGATCTCCTCGGTGCGGTCGATGCTGATGCCGCCGGTGCTCATGTTCCCGGTCCGCTTGAGGAAGACCCGGGTCTTCGCCGGGGGGACGTCCTTCAGGGCGAATCCCTGCTCGGCGGCGTACGCGATCGACTCCTCGTCGACGTTGATCCGGGTCAGCACCTTCTCGTGGCCGATGCCGCGTCGGGGATCGGCGTTGGTGACATCGATCAGCTCGGCGAGCGTGTGGGTGCCGTCGCCGTCGACGTGGGCCGGGATCCGCTGCGCGACGGCGCGCAACGCACCGCCGATCACCAGGCACCGATAGTCGTTACCCGTCAGGAAGCTCTCGACCACGACGCCACCGTTGCGTGACTCGCGTCGGGCGATGGCGTAGCCGTCGCGCACCGCCGCCTCATCGGCAAGGTTGAGGATCACGCCACGTCCGTGGTTGCCGTCGAGCGGCTTGACCGCCACCGGGAAGCCGATGCGGGTCGCCGCGGCCGCTGCTTCATCGGCACTGCGGACCACATCGGCGCGAGGAACCGGGACCCCGGTGCCGGCGAGGAGCTTGTTGGTGAGCTTCTTGTCCGAGGCGATGTCCACCCCGAGCGAGCTCGTGTTCGAGGTCATGGTGGCGCGGATCCGCTTCTGGTGGACGCCATGCCCGAGCTGCACGAGCGACTGCTCGTTGAGCCGGATCCACGGGATGTCGCGCAGGCTGGCCTCGTCGAGGAGGGCCTGGGTGGATGGGCCGAAGGCGGCGCGCTCGGCGAGGAGGACGAGCTGCTCGAACTCGGTCGCCAGGTTGAAGTCCTTGCCCGGCTCGACCAGGTGGTTGACGAACCGGACCGCCAGGCGTCCGGCGGCGAGGCCGACGCTCTCCTCGGCGTACGAGTAGACGACGTGATAGCGCCCCGGCTCGCCGGTGCTGCGGGTCTTGCCGCGACCGACCTCGGTGCCGGCATCGCGCTGCAGCTGGAGGGCGATGTGCTCCGCCACGTGCCCGACCCAGGTGCCGTCCTTCAGCCGCTTCGCGAAGCCGCCAGTGCGACCCGTGGAGCAGGAGTGCTGGCCGACCCCGGGGAGCATGGAGAGGAGCGCCTCGGTGAAGCCCGGCAGCAGGTTGGTCGGGAAGTTCTCGAGCACACCGAGGTCCACGACGAGCTTGATGGTCGGGTCGTAGCTCCAGTAGTTCGGTCCGCGGTAGACGCGCGTCTCGATGATCCGCAGCGACCCTCGTGGCTTCTGCCCGGCAGATGCCTTGGCGGCCGCTTTGCGCCGGATCGCGCCCGCCGACGGGGCCGCGGCACGCGGCCGGGCCTTTGCCCGCTCGGCGGTCACTCGCTCGCCTCCTCGTCGCGTGAGGCACGCATCGCGCGCCGTCGTGCTCGCTCCGGGGCGGCGCTGTCGGCCCCCTCCGCGGCCACGCGACGGATGAGGCGACGCGCCTTGTTGCCGGCGGCGGTCAGCTGGCTCTCCTCGCGGTCGCTCAGGTTGACGCTGCGCAGCGGGGTGAGGAGCCGGCGGCGGCGAAGGTCGAAGCGGTAGCCGCTCGGCAGCGAATGGAGGATCACGCCGCTGACCATGATCGGCTTGTGGCGCTTCACCTCGTAGGCATCGGTCTCGAGCCTGGCCGGGTCGAGGATGGTCACCGAGCCCTTGCCGAGCACCTCCATCACCCCCGATGGGCTGACGAGGGCGGCGGTGTCCTCGTCGACTCCCATGCCGATGAGGGCGGGGGACTGGGCGATGAGCGCCAGCAGCCGCCCGATGCGGTTTCGCTGCTCGAAGTGCTGGTCGATGATCACCCCGGGCAGCAGGCCAAGGCCCGCACTCATCTGCGTCATTCGCTGCTTCGGGCTCGTTCCGCTGGTGCCGAAGGCGACCATGTGGCTGCTGATGGCCGAGGCGCCGGCACTGGTGCCGGCCACGACCGTGCCGTGGCGGTGCCGCTCGATGATGGCGCGTCCCAGGGCGGTGCCACCGATCACGCTCGAGAGGCGGAGCTGGTTGCCGCCGGTCATGAAGATGCCGGTGGTGTCGGCCAGCTGCGCGGCGAGGGCGGGGTCGTTCGCCTCTTCCCGGGTGATCGGCCGCAGGCCGATGACGTCCGGGATGCCGAGCTGCCCGAAGAGGGAGCGATACAGGTCGGTCGCCTCGTCGCCAAGCGATGACGCGGTCGAGATGATCGCCACCCGGCCCGACGCCCCGCCGGAGAGAGACGCGAAGCGCGACAGGATCTGTCGCTGGCGAAGCTTCTCCTCAGCGCCGCCGATGATCAGCAGGTGACCTGGGCGGGCGGCGCCCGGGCGTGAGGTATGGGCCATGTTCCCCGGCAGCATAGCAACGCTAGACTCGATCGGATGTCCGCCAATCGTCCCGCCGATGATGCTCGCGTCGATCTGCGCGACTACTACGCGGTGCTGGGCGCCGAGCCTTCGGCCAGCGTGGCCGAGCTACGCGCGGCCTTTCGCGAGGCGGTGCTTCGCCACCATCCGGACCGCAGCGCCGAGGATTCGCTGGCGACCCGACGGACATCGGTCCTGAACCGCGCCTGGAGCGAGCTGCGCGATCCGGTCCGCCGCCTGCACTACGACCACGCCCTCGAGCGCGGCAACGCCGCCACCCTGGCGTGGCCGCTGAGCTCGGACGAGCAGCCTTCGCCATCGCGGCGACAGCGACACGCGGCCCGTCCGATTCGCACCCCCTGGCACACGCCCGAGTTCCGCAGTGTGCACGGCTTCCGCGTCCCGACCCAGGTCTTCATGGCCGGGCCGGCGGCGCAGCGGGCCTGGATCGTGGCCAACCACATCGAGGGCCAGGACTGGCGCGAGCATCGGGAGCGCTACTGGCTGCGATTCGCGGCGAGCTTCTACCACGACCGGGGGCGGACCGACGATTGGCTGGGGGCCCTCGAGCGGCTGGTCGAGCTCGACGGAGGCTTCGAGACGCTCGTCCGGGCCGACCTGCGATCGGCGTACGTGGCGTCCCGTGAGTTCCTGCGCGGCGTCGGCTTCCTGCGGTCGATTGGCCAGGGCTATGCCGCCGGCAGCCCGCAGCGCAGGTGGATCGACCGCGAGCTGCGCGCCCTTCTCGGCGAGTACCGCGACGCCCGCGTGCGCAAGGGGCGGGCCGAGGACCGGGCGGAGGCGGCGGAGCTGCTCCTGAACTACCTCGAGGCTCTCGAGATGCCGCCCGCCTTCGCCGACGTGCGGGCCGCGATCATGGCCCACGTCCGCGCTGGCCACGCCGGCCGCGCCGCGGAGCTGCTGGAGCGCGCCGTCGACGTGCCGATCACCGAGCCCGCCCGCTGGTTCAGCATGGTGCAGCTCCTCACCGAGGGCGGGCAGCTGGACCGGGCGTCGGCGATGCTGGCCGAGATCGCGCGCGGAGAACATCCCGAGGCGCTCGACCGCCGCAAGCTGCGCGGAGATCCCGCCCGCCGCATCTCGGCGGCGCGGGTACGCCTCGAGCGAGCGCGGGAGCGCGCAGCCGTCCAGCGGGCGCGGGAGGCTAAGGCGCGGGCACGACCTCGACCGGCGCGATCCCCAGCGCCTCGACGTCGGCGCGGATGACCGAGGCGTCGCCCACCGCCAGGATGAGCAGCTCCTCTGGGCGAATCAGCTCGACCGCCGCGGTGTGCGCCTCGGCGCTGCCGACCGCTTCGATTCGGTCGCGGTAGGTCTGCCAGAAGTCATCGGCCAGGCCGTACACCGCGATCGGCTCGATCGCTGCGGCGATTCCTCCCGTCGACTCGAAGCGGAGCGGGAAGATGCCGATCTGGAAGTCGCGCGCCTCCGTGAGCTCGGACTCTTCGAATGGCGCCTCGCGAGCGGCCTCCAGGAGCCGCACCAGCTCGGCGATGGCGGGTGCCGAGACATCGGTCTGGACTGCCGCCGCCGCGGTGAAGATGCCCGCCGAGCGCCGCGCGTCGAAGCCGCTGCGAGCGCCATAGGTGTAGCCCAGCTCCTCGCGCAGCCGCCGGTTGAGGCGCGCCCCGAACATGCCACCCAGCACCGTCGACATGACGATGGCGGGGAAGTAGCGCGGGTCGTAGCGGTCGATCCCGATGTGCCCGACCCGCAGCTCGCTCTGGACCGATTCGGGTCGGTCCACGATCACGATCCGCCGGCCGCCGCTCGCTCGGGGAACGATGGTGCGGTGGCCCGGACCAGCTCCCTGCCAGCTCGCGAGGTGCCGCTCGACGGCGGTGGAGACCTCGTCCTCGTCGAACGAGCCGGCGATCACGAGGTGGGCAAGGCCCGGTCGATAGTGGGTGTCATGGAACGCGACCACGTCGTCCCGTGAGAGGTTCTCGACCGTCTCCGGGCTGCCCGCCGAGAGGCGGCGATACGGGGTGTCGGCGGCGTAGACGTGCATCAGGAACATCTCGTCGGCGAGGCGTCCGGGCTCCGAACGCGCCTGCAGGATGTCGGCCAGCCGCTCCGCCTTGAGCCGCTCGAACTCGCCGTCGTCGAAGGCGGGCTCGCGAAGCATCTCCGCCAGCAGGCCGAGGCCCTCGTCCAGATGCTGCGGCAGCGACTGGAACGCCGCGCGGGCGCTGTCCCAGCTCGACTCGCTGCTGACCTCGATCCCCAGCCGCTCCGTCGCCTCGGCGAAGGCGGAGGCGTCGAGGCGCTTCGTCCCCGTCACCAGCAGCTGGGCGGTGAGGGCGGCAATCCCCCCGTGCTCCTCGTCCTCCGCAGCCGCACCGGCGTCAACCAGCAGGTGGACGTTGACGAGCGTTGAGCCCGGGATGGGGATGGTCCACACGTTGAGGCCGTTGGCCAGCTGCCGGCGCAAGAACGGCGGGAAGCGGTACGGGCGGGGGACGCCGGCGGCGGGCCGCATCGGGTTGGCCATCCGGGTCATGCCCCTGCCTCCGGTGACTCGGCCGGCAGGTAGGTCAGCACCACCCGGTTGTCCGGGCGCAGCACCTGGCGCATCTCGTCGCGCACGCGCCCCGCGTCGACCGCCTCGTAGCGGCTCACCTCGGTGTTGATCCGCTCGGGCTGGTCGAACAGGCACGCGTACATCGACAGCCGGTCCGCCCGTTCGCTGATCCGCTCGAGGCTCGACTCCACCCCCGCCGCGTGCAGGTTGCGAACCCGCTCCAGCTCGTCCTCGGCCGGACCCTCGGTCGTCAGCCGATCCACCTCGGTCCAGAGTGCCGTCTCCATCGCCTCGCGGGCGACGCCGGGCCGGGCCGTGGCCCAGATGGTGAAGATGGCCGCACCACCGATCACCGGGAAGGCGAACGTGGTCACGTCCTGGGCAACCTGCTGCTCGCGCACGAGCGAACGATACAGGCGCGAAGCGCGTCCCGAGCCGAGGAGGTCGATCGCAACCTCCAGCGCGTCGAAGCCCGCCGAGCCGAAGGTCGGCATCCGGTAGGCGGCGTAGATGCGCGGCAGCGGCACCCGATCGGGCACGTCCTCGCGCACCTCGGCGCCGATGATCGGGTCCACCGCCGTGGAGGGCGCCGGAGGGATGGCGGGATTGGCCTTGATCGGCCCGAAGTGCTTCTCGACCATCGCCATGGCGGCGCCTGGGTCGAAGTCGCCAGCGATGGTGAGGACGGCGTTGTTGGGTGCGTAGTGAGCGGTGAAGAACTCCTGCACGTCGTCGAGCGAGGCGGCTGAGAGGTCCTCCATCGACCCGATCGTGGAGTGGTGGTAGGGGTGCCCCTCGGGAAAGAGGAGTGCCTGCATCTTCTCGTCCCAGGATCCGTAGGGCTGGTTGTCGACGGACCACCGGCGCTCGTTCTTGACCACGTCGCGCTGGTTGTCCAGCTTCTCCTGGGTCATCGCCGGCAGGAGGCTGGCGAGCCGATCCGACTCCAGCCACAGGGCCAGCTCCAGCTCATGGCTGGGCAGCGTCTCGAAGTAGTTCGTGCGGTCGAGCCAGGTGGATGCGTTCAGCGTGCCGCCCGCACCCTGGACCAGGTCGAAGTGCTCGCCCTTGGCCACGTTCGCCGAGCCCTGGAACATCATGTGCTCGAAGAGGTGCGCGAAGCCGGTCTTGCCCGCCTTCTCGTGGCGGCTGCCGACGTCATACCAGAGGTTCACCGCCACGATCGGCGCGCGCTCGTCGCGCGACAGGATCACCCGCAGGCCGTTCGGGAGCAGATGGCGTTCAATCGGGATGTGGGGCAACGGGCTGAACCTCGCGAGATGGTGGGCGAGCGGCGGAAGGCTACCACGCGGCTCAGGGCGAGGCAGTTTCGTTCCAGGCCTCGACGATCGGGCGGCCATGCTCCCAGCCAAGGACCGATATGGACGCCGTCGAGAGACCGAAGATGCCGCCGAGGATTCCGGCCAGGCCGAGCCATCTGGCGGCGAGGACCCGAAGCATGTGTCCGTGGCCGAAGACCAGGGTGTCGCCATCCACCTCGCTGGCGAGGCAACGCGCCACGATGCGATCGGCGCGCGCGCTGACCTGGTCGATCGTCTCGCCCTCCGGCCAGGGGCCGCTCCAGATCGTCCAGCCCGGATAGTCGGCCTGGATCTCGGCTGAGCGTCGCCCCTCGAGGGCCCCGTAGTCCCACTCCGCGAGGTCGGGATCGGAGGTGGCGATCCCGAAGCCGGCGAGCCGCGCCGTTTCGGTCGCCCGAGATCGAGGGCTCGTGAGGACGAGGGCAAACGAGTGGCCGGCGAGGCGCTCGCCGAGTGCTGCGGCTTGTGCACGGCCGGCGTCGGTGAGTGGGATATCAGTGATCCCGGTGTGGCGCCCGTCCCGTGACCATTCCGTCTCGCCGTGGCGAACGAGCCACAGCTGGCGCTCCGCGTCCGGCATCAGGGAGTCGGGTGATCAGCCCGGATCACGCGCTCCATCCGCCGATCCGGGACGACCCACATCACGACGACGCCGACGTAGATCAGCATCGACAGGCTCGGCGCCACCAGGGCGATGGGAATCGCGAGCGCGAACGCCACGCTGGAGGCCTTCCCCTTCGCGTCGCGGCCAATTGCCTCGGCGAACGCGGCGGGCTGGCCGTGGACGTGGATGAGGGCGCGCACCAGGAGGAAGTAGGCGCCCCCCGCCATGAAGAGGAGCACGCCATACGTCGCCACCGGAATCGGCGCGAAGTCGTTCTGGCCGACCCACGCCGTCCCGAACGGAAAGAGGGAGAGCCAGAAGAGGAGGTGCAGATTTGCCCAGAGGACGCGGGCGTCGATCACCTTGGCGGCGTGCAGCAGGTGGTGATGGTTGTTCCACCACGTCCCGAGCAGCGCGAAGCTGAGCAGGTAGCTGAGAAAGATGGGGATGAGCGGCTGCAGGGCCTCGAGGCGGGGGCTCTCGGGCGCATGCAACTCCAGGACCATGATGGTGATGATGATGGCGATGACGCCGTCGCTGAACGCCTCGAGGCGGCCCTTGGTCACGACCGCATGCTAGCCGGTCGCCATCGCCGCCCAATGGAAAAGCCCGAAGGGGCCCCGATCACTAGCTGCTCCAGCCCATGCAAAACACAAACTGGATCACTAGATGTTCGATGCTCCTTCGAGCCACCAGCATCATAGCACCGCTGATACCGACGGGGACGTATCAGCCTGGGCCGATGGCGTTGCAGGGCTATCGCAACGCGGCGCGCCCTAGCTCGAACCGAGGACGCCGAGGATCACCGGGTCGCTGCTCGGCGCGGCGACGCGCTCCGCTTCGACGGTCACGGCAAAGATCGAGAAGCCGCTGAGGTCACGCTCGAGCTGCACGACCGCAATCGCATCATCGGTCGAGGTGAGCGTACCCACCGCCACGGGGCTGCCGGCAGGGTTGAGAAGCCATAGCTCGTAGATGCGATGGGGTGGCAGTTCGGCCAGGTCGGTCACGACCAGCGCCGCTCCCCGGCCGGGGGTATCGACCACGTAGCCGCGGCCGGCGTTGCCCTCGACCCGGAAAGCAGCCTGGCCGCCGGAGATGGCGCTGGCGACAGCTCGCAGGGCAGCGTCGCGCTGGTTCAGTTGTGATTGCAACCCGAGGCTCCACGCGCCGACGGCGATCACGGCGGCCATCGCGGCGATGGCCAGCGGGCGGGCGACGCGCGGCGACAGCCAGTCGAGCCAGCCGCGCCGTGACTGCCGCACGGGCTGGGCCACGGCCTGCCGATGGGCCTGGGGCGTCCGCTCGATCGTCGCCATCAGCCGATCTCGCACGGCGGCCGATGGATCTACCGGATCAAGGCTCTCGGCCATGACGATGCCCGCGCCGAGCGCGGCCTCCATCTCCGGGTGCGCCTCCCCGCACTCGGCCAGGTGGGCACGCACGGCGGCTTCCTCATCCGAATCGAGCGCGCCAAGCGCGAAGGCGCCGGCCAGCTCCTCGACCTGGCTGTGCGTCATCTCGCTCATCGCTCGTCTCCGGCGCCGATGGGGGCCGCTTCGGTCTGGCTGAGGCGCTCGCGCAGCCGGGCCAGCGCCAGCCGGAGCCGCCCGTTCGCCGTCCCGAGCGGAACGCCGGTGATGGTCGCGATCTCGCGATAAGTGCGGCCGCCGAAGTACGCGAGCTCGACCGCCTGGCGCTGCTCCGCGGGGAGCTCATCCAACGCCGCTCGCAGCTGGATCCCCCCGAGGCGCGCCATGGCGCTCTCCCAGGTTGGGTTGGGGCCGCTGCGGAGGAGCGATCGCTCATCGGCCTCGCCGATCTCGATGCTCGGCCTCGTGCCGCGCAATCGGTCGATTGCCCGGTTGCGGACGATGGTCACGATCCACGAACGCAGGCTGCCGCGGGCAGGATCGAATCGATCGATCTTCTGCCAGATGGCCACGAACGTGTCATGTACGAGATCCTCAGCCCCTTCCCGGTCCGCAACGATGCGCAGGGCGACGGCCATTGCCGCCGATGCATGCCGGTCGTAGACCTCGCCGAGCGCGGCGCGGTCCCCGGATCGGATGCGTTGGGCCAGCAGCCCGTCGTCCTGGAGCGTTGCTGAATCGGTCACGAAGCTTCCTCGGAACTGACGTTGCACGCTCCATACAGATAACGCAATCCGAACGCCCGCGCATCAAGCACGACGAAACCGGACCTCGCGGCCCGGTCTCGGGTCCCTGGGGTGTGACGCCGTTGCGGCGTCTGGGGTTGTCAGTCGCCCCTCGTGTCGTGATCGCCCACGCCGGGAGGAGAACAACGCCATCTTCTTCCGAAGCGGAACGACATGGGTCGCAGTAGAACTGGTGCGCCTCTATGATCCGGCCGAGAACCGAGAGCCGCTTGAGGCGTTGGCGAAGGTCGCATTGGTCCGGATAGCAGGGTAACGCTGAGAGGAGCCGCCAGCATGGGCAAAGTGCGTTCGCTCGCTCCCGAACGGCCACACCGTCCGCGCGTTGGAGCGTGGATGGCGCTCAGCATTGTGCTGGCCGTGATTCTGTCCGCGTGCGGGAGCGTGGGACCGGGTGGCAGCGCGGATGCCGCCGGGAGCGCCGGAAACGACGGGGGGAACGCCTCGGGGGATGTCACTCCTGTGCAGCTGACCGCCGATCCGTGCACGCTCATCACGACAGCGGAGGCGCAAGACGCACTCGGGATCTCGGTTGAGCAGATGAGCGCGAGTCCCGGCGGCGGCAAGACCTGCAACTACTTCGGCGGCGCGGACGGACATCTCGCGGTAACCGAGCCACCTCCCGATTTCTGTGCGCCTCTCTTCCTGGCTTTGAGGCTGAACGACTTTTCGAGTACGCAAAAGCACATCACCGACATCGGTGATGGCGGCCTCCTGAACACCAACGGAGGGAACGTTCAAGTGCGGGTAAACGGTGGATGTCTCACCATCGACGCCGTTGGTCCGAATGGACCACTGGATGACGGCGCCATGATGGCCCTTATTCGCACTGCGGTGAGCCGGTTGCCATAGCAGTCGCAGGCGCCGAGTACGCCCGGGCCAGTTCGGTGATGCGCCGCCGTGTCGAGCGGGACGACAGGGGCCTCATCACCGGCATCGTCGAGGAGCGCGTGCCGCTCGCGTGACCATACCCGGGCATTCTTTCGCTCCGGCTCGGCTCCCGGCCTGGTCGGAGCGAATCAGGCGGGGCTTATCCTTGGGTGCATGGCGACAGACCCCCCAGCGATGTCGAAACACAAGTGCGGACCTGGCTCAGAAGTCAGGGGTTCGCTCTCGAGTACGAGGCCGCGCGTCACCTGAAGGCCGCCGGCTTCCACGCGGTCCAGGGTCGGACGTACCAGGATGCAGCCACCGAGAAGACGCGTGAGATCGATGTCGTCGCCCGGGCACTGCTAACCAAGGCTCAGGCGGCGCTCTTC
>DATJIJ010000161.1:0-6636 GCA_035493355.1 Candidatus Methylomirabilota bacterium | reverse complement strand
AAGCTCAGCGCCTGACGGCGACGAGGACCCCGCGGTGCCGCCCCTTGAGATGCTTCGGCGCAAGGCGGACTTCGAGGCGATCGGTCGCCACGGGACGGTTCGCTCCAGTCGGCTCCTGGTCCTGCGATCGATGCGGACCTCCGAGACGAGGACGAGGATTGGGCTGAGCACCCCGCGAACGCTCGGTGGCGCCGTCCAGCGCAATCGGGTGAGGCGTCGGCTGCGCGACCTGCTCCGCGAGCAGCTGGACGCCACGGAAGGGGGCCTGGACCTGCTCCTGATCGCGCGATCGGAGGCGGGCTCGGCCACGTATTCGGAGCTGCGAGAGGCATTGCGATCGCTCCTCGAGCGATCGGGAATCGGTGGATGAGGAAGATCGGGCTCGGGCTGATTCTCGGGTACCAGCGGCTCTTCGCCTGGCTGCCACCCAGCTGTCGCTATACGCCGAGCTGCTCCCAGTACACCTACACCGCGATCGAGCGCTACGGCCTGGTGCGTGGGGCCTGGATGGGCGCCCGCCGCATCGGCCGTTGTCACCCGATGCACCCGGGCGGCTATGACCCGGTCCGCTAGAGAGAGCACCAGACCTTGACACCTGTAGTCGGCGCCGGCTTCCTGGGGATCGAGCACTTCACGCCCCCGTGGGACGTCTTCTTCCTGCCCCTCTTCAACCTGCTGATCACCTCGTATCGGCTCATCTTCAGCGACTTCGCGCTGGCGATCATCGTCTTCACGATCGTCATCCGCACCTTGCTTGCCCCCCTCTTCGTGCGGCAGATCAAGTCGCAGAAGGAGATGCAGCGGATGGCACCGCTCATCCGCGAGGTGAACCGCAAGCACAAGGGCAACCGGACCAAGATCGCGGAGGAGACCCAGGCGCTCTACCGCGAGCACGGCGTGAATCCCGCCGCCGGCTGCCTGCCGGTGGTGCTCCAGCTGCCGCTCCTCTTCGCCCTCTACCAGGCACTCATCCGCGCGTCGAACGTCGTAACCCTCTCGGTCAAGGACGCGGCCTCTGACACCTTCACCTCGCTCCAGGCGGCCCTGCCCGGCATCGTGAAGCTGGGCGACGTCAAGGACGCCGCGGGGCACATCACCAATGTCCAGTTCGCGGCGCCGGTGGTCGGCAGCGGGGCGACCTGCAGCCTCCCGCAGTTCGAGATCGCCAACTTCACCCACTTCCTGCCGCTGAACTGCCAGCTGATCGACCCGATCAAGCTGGCGAGCTCCATCAACACCAAGGTGGCCTGGCTCGGTGGACTGGACCTGGCGCAGATCGACCACAAGTTCGCGGTCCTGATCCCCGGCCTTGGCTTTGCTCTCTCCGGCCTCGCCGTGCTGGCGGCGCTGCTGCAGTTCATCCAGGTCCGGATGACGAGCCCGAAGCCGAATCCGGAGGACCCGACCTCGTCGACGACCAACACGATGACCTACCTCTTTCCGCTCCTCACGATCTGGTGGGGCGGCCTCTTCCCCAGCGGCCTGATCCTGTACTGGGTCGTCTACACCGCCTACCTGGTGGTGCAGCAGTACCGGATCATGGGCTGGGGGAACCTCTTCCCGCTTTTCGGCTGGCAGCCCGGCTTCGCCCCGCCGCCCGAGGATGGGCTCGTCAGCCGACCACCGCGCCGCGACTCACCCGAGGCAGAGAAGCCGGGGAGCTCCGCGCCGTCGAACCATCCCGCAGGCACGCCGGGTGGCGCAAGCCGCCCCGCGCCCCGCCCCAACACCAAGAAGAGACGCCGAGGACGCAAGCGATGACATTCCGAGAGTTCACGGGCAAGAACGTCGAAGAGGCGATCCGCAGCGCGATGAAGGAATACAGCGCGGATCTGTCTGAGCTCGACATCGAGATCCTCTCCCAGGGGAGCCGAGGCATCCTGGGGGTCGGAGGCGAGGAGGCGCGCATCCTGGCCGCTCCCAAGTCCGCGGTCGCCGCGGCGGAGACGGTCCGTGACGCTTCCCCCGAGCCGGAGCCGATGGCGCCCGCGCGCGAGCCACGCCGCTCCAGTGCACCACCACCCGCAGTCATCGAGGAGATGGCCGAGCCGATCAGCGAGCAGATCGCCGACCTCGGACCCGCCGACTTCGGCCGTGCCGAAGCCGCACCGCGCCGGGACGGCGGCGGTCGATCACGAGGTGGTCGCGGACGATCGGACCGCGACGCGCGCGGTGGCCGAGGCGACCGGCCGTTCCGCGACCGGCCGCCCCGCGAGCCCCGTGAGGATCGAGGCCCGCGCGAACCAGCCCCCTTCATCCCCGGCAAGCCGCTGGACGAGCTCACGGACAAGGAGCGCGGCACGCTCGAAGAGGCGAAGGGCGTGCTCGAGGAGCTGCTCCGCCTGATGGAGGTGCCGGGCACCGTCGAGGTGGCGACAGGCGGCGAGACGGCGCGCCTCAACGTGCGCGGCTCGGACCTGGGGGTCCTGATCGGCCGCCGCGGCGAGAAGCTGGCCAGCCTCCAACACATCGTCAACCTGATCGTGGCCAAGAAAGAGGGCGAGTACCACCGCATCGCGGTGGACGTCGAGAATTACCGCGGCCGCCGCGAGGAGCAGCTGCGCGACGTGGCCGACCGCGCGGCCAAGCGGGTCCTGCAGACCGGCAAGATCATCCAGCTCGAGCCGATGCCGGCCATCGAGCGACGCATCGTCCACATGGCGCTCGTCGAGAACGGCAAGGTCCGCACCCAGAGCGTCGGGGTCGAGCCGAACCGCCGGATCGTCATCCTGCCCGCAACGAAGGTCGAATAGCCGGCACGGTCGAGGTGGAGGGCGGCTCGGCGCCGCTCGAGGCTGTCCGCGCCATTGGACGCCTCGCGGCGGGTGGCCCGTGGCTCGGCTTCGGCCAGCGGGCCGGCGCCGCGCGATTCGTCGTTGAGTCGGCCAGCGGGTTCCGCGACCTGCCTGCAGACCAGGACGTGGTCCTGGCCCTCGCGATCGCCTATTTCACCGAGGCATTGGACGGCGCGCCGCCCGACCTGGAGGCGACCCAATCGGACCTCGCCTCGCTGGTGCGCCAGCTCATGCCGCAGGAAGCGGACCCCGAACGTAGGGCGCTCATCGCGGAGGCCATCGACGCGATCGACGATGGCCTCGCGGGTGACGCCGTGGCAGAGAAGCTGGAGGCAGCCCGCTCATCCCGGGCCGATGTCGTCGACCCGGTTGAGCTGCTCTCGCGGAGGGTGCGGGGGAGTGGACCCGGCTAAGGCTGTGGGTCGTTCTCCGACCGATCGCTGTCCATCGGCTGGCTCATCGGCGCCGCGGGCGGAGGCGACATCGGCGCCGCGGGCGGAGGCGACATCGGCTCTGCGGGCGGAGGCGACATCGGCGCCGCGGGCGGAGCGGCAGGCGGCGGAGTTGGGCTCGCCATTCCGAGGTTGAACTTGCCACCCTCGGCCTGGAATTCCTTCCAGCTGGCCCAGCCCATCAGCAGGCCGCCGGCCGTGCTGAGGAGGAGGCCGATGAACCAGACCCCACCGTAGAGCGCGAAGGCTCCCAGGACGGTGAGGATTGCGAGGAGCGCGAGCACGGCTGCGATCCCCGCGACGCCGCCGACGATCAGCATCAGGCTCCCCTTGGAGCCGGGGAGCGTCGTGCTCGGCGAGAACTGCGGCAGGAAGATGATGATGAGCATCGCGATGCCGGTCAGCAGGGTAAAGGTCCCGCCACCGCCGAAGCTCAGGAGTGCACCGACGATCGCCGCGACTGCACCGTAGACCGCCAGCTTGTCGTTCGAGCTGAGCTTGGAGAAGTCCATCAGTTCCAAACGCCTCCCAATGTCATCGCGGCGACGATGCGTGGAGCGCGCTGGGCGTGCCGCGTGGTCGCGACCTTAGCACACGCGGGACCGCCTTCATAGGCCGATCAGGGCCGGTCGTCGTCCCCGCTCGGGCTCGTCTCGGAGGACGGCATGCCGGGGGAAGGAGGCGGCGCTGCCGGAGGCGGCACCATCGGCACGGGTGGTGCGGCGGCCGCGCCGGAGATGCCGATGTCGAACTTGCCACCGTCCGCCTGGAATGCCTGCCAGCCTGCCCAGCCCATGACGATGGCGCCGGCCACGGCGATCAGGAAGAGGAGCGACGCGGGGTCGAAGCCCTGGAAGGTGAAGGCGAAGGTGGTCAGGAGCACGAACGCCATGAGCAGCGCGGCCGCGCCGCCGACGGCGACCATGAGGCTGGCCGACTTGCCCGGCAGCTTGGTCGTTGGCGAGACCTGTGGCAGGAAGACGATGGCCAGCATCGCCACGCCAAGGATGGCGCCCAGCCAGGTCACGCCCCAGTGGCCGGGCCACGTCGAAGCCGCCACCGTGGCACCGATCACGGTCGCCACGGCGCCGTAGACGGCGAGCTTCTCCGACGAGCTGAGCTTGGACAGGTTCATGGGTCCTCGCCTCCTTCAGCGGCGGCGTGAGCATGAATCCGGGGCCCGCCGCGTTCCGGCACGTTAGCGCAATGGAGGAAGGCCGGACCGGCCGATCGCCGCGACCGATCCGGAATCCTTCCTATAGGCCTGCCCGGTCCGGGCGATCATGCTCGCATCACGGACAGCCTCAGGGCGCTGTCTTGGACACCCTTCTCGTCGAACGCAGTTGTGTGCCGGCCTGGATCCCGCCCACTGCATTCGAAGATGAAGGTGCCACCGTGCATACGACCTCACTCCCACGCCGTCTGGGGCTTGCCCTCAGCGCCGGCGCTCTCATGCTGTCCGCCGCTGCGGCACCGGCCCTCGCGGCCGACAAGGTGACACTGGCGATCACCGGCAGCGGCCTGACCGCGAGCATCGCCGACCTGACCCTCACCAGCGTCCCGTACCAGAACGCCGCTCACGACGTGACCGGATCGATGCTCCTGACGGCCGATGACAGCACCGGCTCCGGCGCAGGCTGGAACGTGACCATCATCTCCTCGGCGTTCGTCTGGGTCGGAACCGCCAACGGCGGCACCGACATCCCGGCTGCGAACTTCGTGCTCACATCCGCGGCAGCTCCGACGATGATCGCCGGACAGGTCGTCAGCATCGCAGCTTCGACTGGCCCGCAGGTCCCGCCGACCTCACCATTCGGCACCCTCGACACCGCCCGCAAGACGCTGGTCGCAACAGCGGCCTACGGCCAGGGCACATACAGCCAGGCGCTCGGAGTGAGCCTGACCATCCCAGCCATGAGTCGCGTCGGCGTCTACACCGGCACCGTCACCACCACGATCACATCGGCTCCGTAAGGACGCGCGGTTCCATGCGACGCCTGGGGGCGACGACGGCACTCTGCGCGGTGCTCGTGGCCCTCATGGCGCCGGCTGCCGCGCATGCCCATGACAGCCAGATCCGGCTCGTGCTGCACCCCGTCGACCAGGCGGGTTCCTATTTCGACCTCACCATGCTCCCCGGGGAGGCCAGGACGCTCGAGGTTGACATCGGGAACGACGGGGATGCACCGCTCCTGACGCGGACCTACGCCGCGGATGTCTACACGATCATCAACGGCGGCTTCGGCGCGCTGCTGCGGGACGAGCCCCGGACGGGTACCACCGGATGGCTCGACTACCCAACCGACCTCCTGCCCCTCGCCGTCGGCGGCGTGCTTCGACGGACGTTCGCCGTTACCGTCCCCCATGACGCGGCGCCGGGGGAGTACATCACCAGCCTCGTCCTCGAGAACGAAGAGCCGTTCCGGCAGACGGGGGCCGTGGCCCTGAGCCAGGTCGTGCGCCAGGCCGTGGCGGTCGTCATCACGGTCCCCGGCCAGCGCACCCCAATGCTCACGGTTGGCGACGCCAGCTGGAAGGACGTGGTGGGGGTCTCGGTGGTCTCCGTGGCGGTGGAAAACGCGGGGAACGTTCGGCTGAAGCCGACGGTCTCGTTCACGCTGATCGATGCGAACGGCAACATCGTCGACGGTTCGACCGTCGTCATGGACACCTTCTACGCTCAGACCGCCACCTTCGTCGAGGTCCCGATGGCGGTGCTCCTGCCTCCGGGGACCTACACGGTCAGGCTCGTGATCGAGGACCTCGCCGAGGGACTGCCCAAGGTTGAAGCCGCCATGCCGCTGGTCGTCGGTCCCAGGGAAGACACCATCGAAAGCGCTCGTCCCGAACCGGCCGGCGACACCACGAGCACGGATCAGCGCGGGAACGTCCTCCCGCTGGTCCTCGCGGGCCTCCTGCTCGTGGCCGGTGGTGCCTGGATCAATCGCCGCCGCCATCCTGCAGCGCAGCCCGCGTAGCACCTCGCAGGGCGCCAGAGGAAGAGGGGTTGGTGGAGATGGGGGAGAATCGAACTCCCCGTCCAGAACCAAGTCGCCGGGAACGTACTACAGATATTTCCGGCCAATTTACGAGCTTTGCTTGCGGGCCCCCAACCGGCGGGGTGCTCCGCTCGCTATCCGGCTGACCTCACGGCCCTTTGATGTCGCTCACCGGAGTCGGCGGCACCGCATCTCGCCAAATGACGCCTTCACGATCCGGCGAGAGGGGACCGCGTCGGCGCTCGTCGCTATTTAGGCGGCGAGGGCGTAACTATTCTTGCCAGTTACTGGCTTGCCCGCGGTTTTACGAGGCCATGCGGGCGACCTCGACCTGCAGTTCCCGGTCCCTGAGCCCTGTCGAAACCTGACATCCCCACGGACCGAACGAGC
>DATJIJ010000160.1:0-10069 GCA_035493355.1 Candidatus Methylomirabilota bacterium | reverse complement strand
CGTCAGGTCGGGCTCGATGGCATCGATCCCGGGCACGTCCTGCAGCCATGGCTCGTGGGTGTACCCGCCGGTCGCGATCACGGTCACCCGGCTGTCCGCGGGAGAGCGCTCCACCAGCTCGCCGCGCAGTGCGGTCAGCAGGCCGCTCACCAGGCCGATGTAGCCGAGGACGGTCCCGCTCTGCATGGCGTGGATGGTGTTCGAGCCGATGGCATGCGGCGGCCGGGCGAGCTCGATCCGTGGCAGCTTGCTGGCGTAGCCCACCAGGGCCTCGAGCGAGAGGCCGAGTCCCGGTGCGATGGCGCCCCCGATGTACGCACCCTCGGCGCTGAGCAGGTCGAAGTTGGTGCTCGTCCCCACGTCAATCACGATCGCCGGGCCGCCGAACTCGGTCCGCGCGGCGAGGGCGTTGCACAGCCGATCGGCCCCCGCCTCGGCCGGCCGGTCGATCTCGATGGCCAGGGTCCGTGCCAGCGATGCGGCGTCGACGACGATCGGCTCGATCCCGATGCGAGTGCGGATGAACCGCTCGAAGGTGCTGGTGAGCGGCGGGACCACCGATGCGAGGGCGACCGCCTCGAGCTCGGCGAGACGGTGACCGTCGAGCGCCAGCAGCTCCGCGGTCATGGTCGCGATCTCGTCAGGCGTCGCCCCGGTGTGGGTCGTGGCGCGCCATGAGCCGGCAAGCTCGCCGTCCGTGAAGAGGCCGAGCGTGATGTTCGTGTTGCCGACATCGGCGGCGAGCAGCTTCACGCGCCACATCCTACCAGCCGTCCGGCGCCCTCCAGCCCGGGGAGTCCGGTGCTAGACTCGCCCGCGATTCCCCACCGCAAGGCGCAGCCCGTGAGCGACCCGATGACAGACGCGCGAGCGAAGCTCTACATCAACACGGGCGTCGTCACCGACAAGAGCGACATCTACAACATCCTGCGCCCGTTGCTGAAGCAGACCGTGACCTACACCTATCGGCGCGGCGCGCAGGTGACCGGCAGCGGCACCGGCTGGGTGGAGCGGATCGTGGTCGACCATCCGGAGATCGCCAGCTACTTCACGCCGCTCGCGATCTGCCTCAACCTCGACTCGTTCGACTACCTCCAGTTCGACACCACATCGAACCAGCTGCTGGTCTATACCCTGGTCATCGGCGAGGAGCGGGTGGTGCTGGAGTTCGCCACCGCCGTGCCCCGGACTGACGTGACCGACGACCTCGACGAGGCGCACGCGCTGCCGCGCACTGCGGGCGAGCTGGCTCGCGACCTGCGATTCATCCAGATGGAGCTGCTCATGTCGCCCGAGGCGAGCGACGACGACGAGGAGGCCTGAGGTGGCGTCCGGCGTCGCCGCCGGACGCGTCCGTGCGCGGGCAGGCGTCCCCTGGGAACGGAGCGTCCTCCCGAACGGCCTCCGGGTCGTGACCCAACCGATGCCCACCGCGCGATCGGTGGCGGTGGGGCTCTTCGTGGGCGTCGGGTCGCGACGCGAGGACGAGGCGCACGCCGGGCTGTCGCACCTCCTCGAGCACCTCGTCTTCAAGGGGACGCGGCGCTACCCGGAGGCGGGCGGGCTGTCGGAGGCGATCGAGGGCTGCGGCGGCAGCGTGAATGCCGCCACCGATCGCGAGCTGACGATCTACACGGCTCGGGTTCCCGCCGAGGCAGCCTCGCGAGCACTCGAGGTGGTGGCCGACCTCGTCCTCTCGCCCCTCCTCCGAAGCGGAGACCTGTCCGGGGAGAAGCCGGTCATCGTCGACGAGATCCGGATGTACGTCGACTCGCCCGGCGACCATGTCTTCAGCCTGTTCGACGAGCTGCTCTTCAGCGGCCATCCCCTCGGCCGCGAGATCGCAGGAACGCCGCGCAGCGTGCGACGGGCTCGCCACGACACGGTGGTCAGCCACTGGGAGCGGTGGTATCGGCCGCCCAACCTGGTGCTCGCGGCGGCCGGCGCCATCAAGCATGACCAGGTGCTCAAGGCCGCAGCCCGCTGGTTCGAGGCCGATGCATCCGGACCCGTGCCCACCCACCTGCCGGCGCCACTCGAGGCGCCGACCCCGGCTCCGCCGGGCGCCCTGCGGGTCGCGTTCCGACGCCTCTCCCAGGGGAACCTGTGCATCGGCATGCCGGGCGTGGCGCGCGACCATCCCGACCGATGGGCCCTCGACCTGCTCGGTGCGGTCCTCGGCGATGGGATGAGCAGCCGCCTCTTCATCGAGCTCCGTGAGCGCCGCTCGCTGACGTACGACGTGTCGACCTTCGGTGCGACCTATGCCGATTGCGGCACCTTCGGCGTCCATGCGGGATTCGACCCGGTCCAGGCACCGGCGCTGGTGGCTGCGATCCTGGAGCAGCTCGAGCGGGTCGTGCAGGAGCCCGTAAACGACGCAGAGCTCGACCGGGCCCGAGCCTACACGCGCGGCAGGCTCGAGCTGCGGATGGAGGAGACAGGCGCCGTGGCCAGCTGGCTCGGCACGGGGGAGAGCCTCCTGCCGCGCATCCTCACCGTGGACGAGGTGATCGAACACCTCGATGCGGTCACCGTCGAGGACCTGCTGCGCGTGGCGCGCACCTACGTGCGCCCCGACCTGGCTCGCCTCGCCGTGCTCGGCCCGTTTCGGTCTCGACTCCGCTTCGAGCGGATGCTGCACCCATGACCCGCCGCTCACCGGCGCCTCCGCCGAACTGGGACGCGCCCCTGGAGGTCGTCGACCTCATCCCCGACGAGCTCGCCCTTGCTCGCGCGCAGCTGGGATCCGGGCTCTACGGCCTGGCGGAGGGAGTCCTGCTGCGGCTCATTGCCGGCCTGGAGGCCGCCGGGAAGGGAGGTCTCGAGGAGCTCGACGGAGCACGTGCCCTGCTCGCCGAGGCGCTCTGGCGCCAGGGCCGCCCGCTGGCCGCCGGCAGCGCCATCGAGGCAATCCGCAGCAGCAGCCTGGAGCGGCGGCGCCCGCTGGTAATGCTGATCGAGGCCGAAGCGGTGGCGGCGGCGGGCGATCCGGACCGCGCCGCCCGCCTGGCCGAGCGCGTCGTCTCGACGATCGGGGTGGACGAGGCCTGGAAGCTGCGCGGTGGCGTGGCGACCCGCATCACCTGGCCGGCACCGACCAGCTTCCGCTCTCCCGCCCGCAAGAGCGAGGGCGCCGGAAACCTCAGTGACACGCCGGCGCCGCCCACGCCCGAGCGGACCGCCGCGGCGCACACCCGGCTGGAGTCTGCCCGCCGTGCCTTCGCGGCGGGGGAGCTCGACGACGGTGATCGCCAGCTGGCGGCCGCGCTCCGGCTCGACGCGCGGATCGGCCCGGAGGGCGCCGTGATCCTCGAGGCGACCCTCGGCCCACAGGCACCTCCGGAGCGTCTGCTACTCTACGGCGACCTCTTGCGCGCCGCGGGTCGCGAGGCAGACGCAACCGTCGCCTTCGACCGCGCTGCACGCGCCTGACCACCCGCACGGAGCCAGATTCCGCATGGAACGCACCCTCGTCCTGGTCAAGCCGGACGGCGTCCAGCGCGCCCTCGTCGGCGAGATCATCGGCCGCTTCGAGCGGAAGGGCCTGAAGCTGGTCGGCCTCCGGATGCTCGACGTGTCACGCGCGCTCGCGGAACGGCACTACGCCGTGCACGCCGGGAAGCACTTCTACGAGGGGCTCGTCGAGTTCATCACCTCCGGGCCGGTAGCCGCGGTCGCCCTCGAGGGGCCCGATGCGATCGCCACCGTCCGACGCATGGTGGGCCGCACGATGCCCAACGAAGCCGAGCCGGGGACGATTCGCGGGGACCTGGGAATCAGCGGACTCCGCAACCTGATCCACGCCTCGGATGCGCCCGAGACCGCGGAGTCGGAGCTCGCGATGTGGTTCGGCGAGGGGGACCTCGTCGATTACGGACGCGCCATCGACAGCTGGATCGTGGCCGAGGAGCCCGCGCGCTCGTAGGCGGCTGTTGGGAGCCCGGCGTAGGTCGGGTGCTCGACGAATCCCATCCGATCCAGCGGGAAGTAGCGCAGCCAGGCGCGGCCCACGATCAGGTTGCGCTGGATGACGCCGAAGAAGCGCGAGTCCTGGCTGTTGGGACGGTTGTCGCCCATCACGAAGTAGCTGCCGGCGGGCACGGTCCAGCTGCTCGTCCCCTCGGCATCCTTCGGCAACGTGGGAGCAGCTTCTCCCCCGATCGAGCGCACCACGTAGGGCTCGTCGATGCCCACCGGGCTGCCGCCGGGTTCCTGGATGAAGACGCGACCGTTCTCGAGGCTGACGACGTCGCCCGGCATCCCGATGACGCGCTTGATGAACGGAACGCCGCCCTGCCCGTATCCGGCGGGCGGCTGGAAGACGACGATGTCCCCGCGCTGGTAGTCGTTGAAGCGCGGCGAGATCTTGTCGATGAGCACGTACTCGCCGGGGTTGACGGTGGGCATCATCGACTCCTGCTCGACCTCGAACGGCTGAGCCACGAAGTTGTGGATGACGAGATAGATGACGAGGGTCAGGACGAGGGTCTCGACGATCTCGAGTGCGCATCCGAGCCTGCGGCGTGGGGCGGCCGGCTCGCCGTCCGCCGGCAGGTCAGAGCCGGTGGTCGGCGGAGGGTTGTAGGTCATCGGGCTCCGTCAGATCTGGGCGTGGCAGGCGGCGCGTAGCATAGCGGGCTCAGTGACGAAGCGCGCCGTGCCCCTCCGGACGGTGGCGGTCCTCGCGATTGGGGTCGCGGTTCTGGGCGCCATCCTGTACTACGCCTCTACCGTCGACGCCCGTGGCCCGACGGTGGTGGCGATCTCGCTGACGCAGCACCTGCGCGGCGACGAGGAGCAGGCGCTCACCACCACCAGCATCGAGGTCGACTTCTCGGAGCCGGTGCAGCACGCGTCGGCGGAGGCGGCGTTCGCCATCAACCCTCCAGTGACGGGTGCGTTCAGCTGGAGCGCCTCGAGCCTCACCTTCACGCCCGCCGAACGCCTGCCATTGCGCACCTCGTTCGAGGTCAGCGTCAAGCCAGGCGTCCGCGACCGCGTGGGAAATGCGATGACCGGCACCCCGGATCGGTTCCAGTTCGAGACGGTGGGGAACCCGCTGGTCGTGGCGTCGGAACCGGCCGATGCCGCCGAAGGCGTGGCCCTGGACGCACCGATCATGGTGACCTTCTCGACCCTGATGGACACCGCCTCGGTCGAAGGGGCGATTCGGGTCTCGCCATCGACCGAGGTCACCATGCGCTGGAGCCGGGAGCAGCTCACGATCGTTCCCGACGCGCCGTGGGGGGCCAACCGCCGCTACACGCTGGCGATCGGGACGGGAGCCCGGGATCAGGCGGGGACGCCACTCGAGCGCCCGGTCGTGGTCTCGTTCCGCACGGTCGTGGCCGGGCTCACGGTCGAGTCGCTCGTTCCCGGTGACCGGGTGGCCGGCGTCTCGATCTTCACCCCCATCGCCCTCGTCTTCGATCAGCCGCTCGATGAGGCGAGCGTCGACGACGACATGCTGACGATCGAGCCCGCCGTGGCAGGGTCGTTGGCAGTGGTCCCTGCACCGGGCGCCGCGGGGCTGCGCGACCCCGAGCCGCGCATCCTCCGATTCCAGCCATCCGGTCCGCTCGACCCGAACACGACCTACCAGGTCACGCTCGGGCCCGGCCTCGTGGGCGCCGATGGAACGGGGATGCCCGCCGGGGTCTCGTGGACCTTCACCACCGGAGCCCCCACCGCGACCCTCTCGAACCAGGTCGTCTTCATCTCGGATCGGGCCGGGATCGCGAACCTGTGGGCGATGAACCCCGATGGATCGAACCAGCGCCAGCTCTCGACAGAGCTGTCGCCAGTGACGAGCTTCGCGGTGTCGCCGGATGGACGCGTCTTCGTCGTCGGCGACGGAGCTGCCGTCGTCTGGGAACGGGCGGACGGCACGGCCCGGCGCGTCCTCACCGATCCCGCCGTGGTCGAGTTCGACGCTGCCTTCTCGCCCGACGGATCGCTCATTACCTTCGGTCGGGCCGACCCTTCGCGTGGAACGGGCCTGGGCCTCTGGCAGCGAGATGCGGATGGAAGCGACCCGCGGCCGATCGAGCTCCCGGCGGGGCCCGCCGCCTCGCCGTCGGCCGGTGAGCCGGCATCCATTCCGCTCCTCCGCGCGCCGCGCATCTCGCCCGATGGAACTGCCCTCGCGTTCGTCGACCAGTCCGGGCGAGTCGCCATCCTCGACCTTGAGCTGCAGCAGGTCACCTCCGCCGCCTTCGTGGCGCTATCGGAGCCGACCTGGCTCCCCGACAGCAGCGGGGTCCTCGTGGCCGGCGTCGGAGCCGGGTCCGTGATCGATACGAACTACGAGCTCCACTCGGCGGTCGCCGTCCTCGACCCCGGATCGGGCTCGCTGGAGTCAGCGCAGCTGGCATCGGTCCGCATCGTGCAGATGGATCGGGCGGCGACGTCGGTGCGGGCCACGGCCTTCGGGGGCGGCGCGGCGCGGCCCGCCGTCGATCCCCGCGGGCGCTACGCCTACATCCGCCTCGAAGGGTCAGAAACCGACGCCGGAAGGCTCTGGGTCTCGCAGGCCCTCGACGACGCCGGTGCAGCCATGGTCGTCACCTCTGGCGGGGGAGCTGGCTCGGCCTCGTTCGCTCCGGAGCCCGGTTCGATGGTCGTCGGGGAGGCGAAGCCGGGTGGGGTCTGGCTCCTCGACCTGGCGACCGGCGACGCGCAACAGCTGGCCGGGGACGGCTGGCTGCCCCGCTGGCTGCCATGAAGGTTGACCCGTCGCGAGGGGCCGGGCTACCATACCGCCGCATCGCTGGCGGACGCGCTGACGCGACCCTCCGCCGGCGTTTCCGTGTGCGAGACGACGTGACAAGCGACCCGGGCGCGCCCTGAACGGCAGCGACCAAATCGCCCAGCCCAATTCGGAGGTTTCATGGACATCCATCCCATCACCTGGGTCATTCCGGTCGCCGGCGTCGCCGCGATTGCATTCGCGCTCTACCTCGCCTGGGACGTCCTTCGATCGGATATCGGGACCGAGGCGATGCAGGAGATCGCCGGCACGATCTTCGAGGGCGCGGTCGCCTTCATCCGGCGCCAGTACCGCACCATTGGCCTCCTGGCCCTGGGCGGCGCGGTGGTCATCGGGCTGGTGATCACGCTGGTGGAGGGCAAGGAGGTCGCCGACACCAGCGTCTTTGGGCTGGACCTCGGCATCAAGACCGGTGTTGCGTTCCTGGTCGGCGCCGCCTGCTCGATGGCGTCGGGGATCATCGGCATGTACATCAGCGTCAAGTCGAATCTGCGCACGGCCGCGGCCGCGCGGAACAGCCTCGTGCGCGCCGTCCAGGTCGCGATGCGGGGTGGCGCCGTCTCCGGCTTCCTGGTAGTGGCGCTCTCGCTCCTCGGCGTGTGGTCGATCTTCGCCCTCTACGGCGGCTTCACGACCCCGGACCAGGCGCCCTTCCTGATCGTCGGGTTCGGCTTCGGCGCCAGCTTCGTGGCCCTCTTCGCCCAGCTGGGTGGCGGGATCTACACCAAGGCGGCCGACGTCGGTGCCGACCTGGTGGGGAAGGTCGAGGCCGGCATCCCCGAGGATGACCCTCGCAACGCCGGCGTCGTGGCCGACCTCGTTGGCGACAACGTTGGTGACTGCGCGGGTCGTGGTGCGGACCTCTTCGAGTCCACCGCCGCCGAGAACATCGGCGCCATGATCCTGGGCGTCGCCGTCTTCCGGATCGCGGTGACGGCCGGCTGGCCGCACCCCGAGGCGTGGATCTTCTTCCCGCTCGTCATCCGGGCCTTCGGCCTGCTGGCCACCATCGTCGCCATCTTCTTCGTCCGAGGGCGCGAGGACGAGGACCCGATGAACATGCTGAACCGCGGCTATTGGGTGACCACCATCCTGTCGGTGCTCGGCCTGGCACTCACCACCTCGGTCATGATGAACACCCCTGGCACCACCGGCGCCAACGGCATCGCGCCGTGGGTCTGGTTCTTCGGCGCGGGCGTGGTCGGCCTCGCCACCAGCGTCGCCTTCGTCTACATCACGCAGTACTACACCGCCGGCAACTGGCGGCCGGTGAAGGAGATCGCCGAGGCGAGCAAGACCGGCCCCGCGACGAACATCATCTCGGGCGTGGCCGTCGGCTTCGAGACGACGGCGGTCACCGCCATCACCATCGCGATCGCGCTCTTCGCCAGCCACTGGCTCGGCACCCAGGCGCTCCCCGACGTCCCGAACGGCGGGATCTTTGGCACCGCGGTGGCGACCATGGGGATGCTCATGACCACCGCCTTCATCCTCGCCATGGACACTTTCGGACCGATCACCGACAACGCCGGCGGCATCGCGCAGTTCGCGCACGCAGAGGGGAAGGCGCGCGAGATCACCGATCGCCTCGACGCCGTGGGCAACACGACCAAGGCGCTGACGAAGGGCTACGCCATCGCATCGGCCTCCCTGGCGGCGTTCCTCCTCTTCTCGGCCTACATCGACAAGATCAACCTGATCCAGACGAACCGTGGTGGACCGCTCCTCGAGTCGGTCAACCTCGCGGACGTGAACGTCTTCATCGCCGCCCTCATCGGCGCGATGCTCGTCTACTTCTTCAGCAGCCTCGCCATCCGCGCGGTGGGGAAGGCGGCGCAGGCGATCATCGTCGAGGTGCGGCGCCAGTTCCGGGAGATGCCCGGGATCATGGACTACACCCAGCGGCCGGACTACGCGCGCGTCGTGGACATCACCACCCGCTCGGCGCTCCGCCAGATGATCCTGCCCGGCGCCGTGGCGGTGGCCACCCCCATCGTCGTCGGCCTGCTGCTTCGACAGGAGGCCGTCGCCGGCCTGCTCATGGTGGGCACCATCGCCGGCGTCCTGCTGGCGACGGTCCTGAACAACGGCGGTGGCGCGTGGGACAACGCAAAGAAGTTCATCGAGGCAGGGCACCTGACCGATGACAACGGGAACGTGCTCGGCAAGGGGACCGATGCACACGCCGCGGCGGTCGTCGGCGACACCGTCGGCGATCCGTTCAAGGACACCGCCGGCCCATCGCTGCACGTCCTCGTCAAGCTGCTCGCCACCATCAGCCTGGTGCTCGCCCCGCTCTTCATCCGTTAGCCACCACACCAGTTGGGGGGTGCCGTGGAACTCGTCCTCCAGGCCGCGCTGATCGGGCTCCTGCAGGGGCTGACCGAGTTCATCCCGGTCAGCTCCAGCGCGCACCTCGAGCTGGCTCCCTGGATGGCGGGCTGGCCGTCTGACGGGCTGCTTGGCAGCCTCTCGTTCGACGTCTTCCTGCACCTGGGCACGCTGCTGGCGCTGCTCGGCTACTTCGGTGGCGACTGGGTGCGCCTCCTGGGAGCTGCGTTCGCGAGCATCCGCGAGCGACGCCTCGGCGACAATCCCGACCGCCGACTGGCATGGCTCCTCATCCTGGCCACCATCCCGGCGGCCCTCATCGGGTTCGTTGGCGAGGACCTCATCGACAAGGCACTCCACGCCGACACCGACCAGGTCCGGCTCGCGATCGCGGGCTTCGTCGTAGTTGGCGCCGTCGCCCTGTGGCTTGCCGACCGGTTCGGCTCGCGCCGGCGCGAGGTCGACGGCCTCAGCCTGCCGGGCGCCTTCACCATCGGGCTCAGCCAGGCGCTCGCCCTGCTGCCGGGGATCAGCCGCTCCGGCGCGACCATCAGCACCGGCCTGGCGCTCGGGCTGACGCGCGAGTCAGCGGCGCGTTTCAGCTTCCTGCTGGCCACGCCGATCACCCTGGGGGCAGGCCTCTATGGCTCGCGCAAGCTCCTCGACGTGAGCCACACAGGCATGGAGTGGCTGGCGATCGCGGCCGGCTTCGCGGCAGCGGCGATCTCCGGGATGCTGGCGATCGGCTTCATGCTGTCATGGCTGCGGACCCGATCGGTCACCGTCTTCAGCGTCTATCGACTGCTCTTCGCCGGCCTCATCGTGGTCCTCGTCCTGGTCGGCCGCTGAGGTCGATTCCAGCCTCGAAATAGCCCTCGTCGTTCTTTGACACCACCCAAGCGCGGCCCTACAATCCGGCGACGCCGGCCCGCCCCCACCGGGGAGTGTCGGAGCACACCTGGCCGA
>DATJIJ010000159.1:0-6915 GCA_035493355.1 Candidatus Methylomirabilota bacterium | reverse complement strand
TCCCAGCTGGCGGACGTAGCCGGCGCGCACGAGGAGCCGATGCGATGCCATCTCGGCGTCGGCCGGGTTGTCGCGCAGCGAGGTGAAGAAGAGCCGGGAGAGGCGCATGGAGCGCTGATTCTACCGGCTGGCCCGATGCCTTCCGGTCATTCGCGCTCGGGAGCGGCCTTGCCCTCCGGCGCCGAGCCGTCGTCGTCGTGCGCGAGGCCGACCAGGTGCTCGGTGTCGCGCAGGGCGCGGACCGGGAGCAGCGCCAAGAGCAGGAGGCCCAGGGACGCGGCCAGCAGCCCGTCGATGCCCTGCCACTGCGCCGCCGCACCGCCCAGCAGGCTGCCGGTGATCTGGCCGAGGGCCAGGAAGACCGAGTAAAGGCCCATGATCGCGCCGCGGTCGGCGGGGTGCGCCTCGCTGATGTCGGCAAGCAAACCCAGCGCCGCCGGCGTGGCGCCGGCGAGCACGAAGAGGCCGGCCAGGGCGACCAGGATCAGCGGCGCCTGGAGGACGAGGCCGAACGCCGCGGAGTGGTTGATCCCGAAGGTTGCCCCGACCATGGCCAGCCCGCCGAGGATCCCGACCACGATGATCGAGGTGCGGCGATAGCTCTTGAAGCGTCCGCCCCAGAAGAGGAGCCCCACGAAGAAGATCAGCAGCGCCCCGCCGAGCCCGATGCTGATCTCGATCGGCCGGAAGCCGCCCATCAGCAGTTGCTGCGCGAACTGTGGCGAAGGCACGCGGACGAGCTGGAAGATGGACTGCGAGGTCCAGGTCCCGATCACGGCGTTGAGCGCGATCCATGTCGGCGCGAGGAGCCAGACCCGGGGGCTGCTCACCACCTTGCGGTAGCGCGCGAAGTCGAACCGGGCCGGGCGCAGCTCGGCGGAATGCACCGGCACGACATCGGGCGGCTGGTCATGCGTCGCGACGTCCGCCACGCCCCAGCGATAGATGCCATACGAGAGGCCGTAGAGCCCCGCGTTGATGAGGAACGCCACCCGGGCGAAGACCTCCCACATCGGGCCGGCGGCCACCAGGCCG
The DNA here is from genome assembly GCA_035493355.1 of Candidatus Methylomirabilota bacterium. GTDB lineage: Bacteria > Chloroflexota > Limnocylindria > QHBO01 > QHBO01 > CF-167. Next base: position 5,880 of record DATJIJ010000159.1, on the reverse strand, counting down.
ATGCCGAGCCCGGCGATGGTGGCCGCCTCGAAGCGGGCCACCGTCCGGCCCCGCAGCGGGACGTCGCGGCTGGTGGCGATGGCGATGTAGCCCAGGATCGAGGGGATGCTGGCTCCCGCGGCGGCGCCCTCGATGAAGCGGGTCACGCCAAGGAGGAAGAGGTCCGTCGTCGCGAAGGTCAGCACCACCGCGATCGCCCCGAAGACCGGCCCCCACTGCATCACCCGGTGTGCCCCCAGGCGGTCGGAGAGGACTCCGAACCCAGGGGAGAGGATCAGCTCGGCGACGAAGTAGGTGGCCATCATCAGGCCCAGCAGGAAGGCGGTCATCTCAGCGCCGCCGTGCTTGGGGAGCTGGGCCGCGTAGTAGGCGAACAGGCCGCCCGTGAGGCCGGTGCTGAAGCGGAGCGTGAAGGTGCCGAAGAGGACCGCCTGGATCGAGCGGTGGACCGGGGTGCTCATGCGGGTGGATCCAGCGGCTCGTCGAAGGACTCGGCCACCGCTGGTGGTGGCTCCACCGCAGCCGGCTCGTCCGGGGCGGCCTCGGCGTCCGGTCGGCCGGACGGGCTTCGCCGGAACCGAACGGTCAGGAACGTAACGCCGCCAATCACGATCACGCCGGCACCGGCCACCAGGACGCGCGTCTGGCCGGCCTCGGCCGCCCCAGTTCGCTGGGCGAGCGCCTGGTCCGCGTCCCGGCTGGCATCGTGCAGCCGATCGGCCTCGTAGAGGTCGCGGGCGGAGGCCAGCTCGGCGTCCGGGTCCTCCCCCAGGAGGCCGATCGACTCGAGGAGGGTCTCCTTCTCCGCCAGGCGGCCGGTTGCGGCGGCGATATCGGCCAGGGCCTCGAGCTGGAGGTCGGCCTCTGCGTGGGCGGCCTTCATGCCACCGTCGCGCTCGAACAGCTCCTGCAGCTGCCCCGGCGGGGTGAGGTGCAGGTGGCCCGCGTCCTGTCCAATCTGCTCCCGGGAATCCAGCACCGCGCTGGCCGACGTCATCGCCGCCTCGGCATCGTCGAAGTTCCAGGATCCCATCGCGTAGCGCAGGTCCTTTGGCAGGTTCCACGCGCCGGCCTCTGCCACCACCGTGTCGTACTGCTTCCGTGCCACTGACCGATCGTCCAGCTCCCGCTGCTCATCGGGGTTGACGACCCAGTCGCTCCACAGGTCGTCGAAGGTCGCTCCCGCACGGGCGTCGAGCAGGTCGAGCAGCTGCTGCCAGCCCTCGAGGTGGAAGTCCACGCCCTTTTGGGGATCGCCACCGCCGTTGGCGGGCTGATAGGCCATCTCGCTGTTATGCGCACCAAGCCACACCGACCGGAGGCCGGCCAGGTCGGTCCGCTCGAAGATCAGCAGGGCGAGGTGATAGGTCGCGGCATAGGCGTACTCCTCGACCCCGATCTCGACCGCGCCGATCTCGCCCCAGTCGTTGAGCGGGATCTTGTTGGCCATGAGCGCGTCGGTCAGCTCGAACGCGTCGCCGGTGGCGCCGATCGCCTTCGCGGCCTCCACCCCGTAGAACTCGGCGTAGGCCTCGCCGATCCAGCGATCACGGAAGAGATCGCCGTTGAACCAGATGTGGGCTGCCTCGTGCAGCCCGACGTAGGCATCGGCGTCATATCGGACCCGGATGATGCCCGTCAGGTTGTTGTAGACACCCGCGTACTCGCCCAGGCGGCTGGTGGCCGCCTCTTCGACCGTCAGCGTCCCCGGGTTGGGGTAGGGCAGGCCGATGAGCTCGTGCAGCTCCGGCAGGCCATCGGTCATGAGGGCGGCCATGGTCGTGCCCCAGTCCGGGTCGTCCTGCCAGGCGCGCACCTTGAGCGCCGCCGACTTGTCGCCGACCTGGACCTTGAGCAGCGTGTCGTCGAACGCGCCCGGCCGGTCGGCGGAGAGGTACGCGAAGAACGCAAAGGGGTCGGGGAGCGATTGGGTAGCCAGGATGATCGCGCCGCCTGCTCCAGTCGACGCGACGAGCGGCCCGCCTTGCACACTCGGACGGAATCCGCCCGGGAGGATCACCGTGACGCTGCCGCCCGGCTCCTCCGGGCTGCCGAACGCCCAGATCGGGAAGGCGACGATGCTCGGGCTGATGCGCAGGTTGCGATCCGGTGCCCCGCCCGGGTCGGGCAGGTCGAAGGTCACGCGAAAGGCGACGCTCTGCTGGAAGAAGACCCCTTCGGCGAAGGTGACGGTCACCCCGATGAAGTCGGTACCCGACGTGTCGAGGCCGACCTCCAGCGACTGACCGCCCGATGACGCCGCGATGTGGGTGGCACCGGACTGCACCGCGAAGCTGGTGCCTGGGTAGTAGGCGAGCCCGTCCACCGGGTTCGGGGTATACGAGGTTGCCACCGCGTCGATCGTGACGTGGACCCGCTGCTGCTCCGGCAGCGCCTCGTAGCGGGTCTGGGCGACGACCACCAGGCCGCGATCCGCGGCGAAGGCCACCTGGTCCGGGAATGCCGCTGGGGCAATCCCCACCAGGATCAGGGCGGCCGCCGCGGCGAGGGAGGCGATGCGGGGGATCGCTCGGCGCATGACCCCCGCAGGATAGTTGGAGAAGGGCGTCAGGCGCTCTTGGCGAAGGCCTCGAGCCCGAATGCGGTCTCCAATTGCTCGGCCGGACGGAACCCGACCGCGGCCTTCGGCGGCTCACCCGGAGCGAAGAAGGCGACGGTGGGGATGCTCATCACCCCGTAGTGCATGGCGGTGTGCGGGTTCGCGTCGACGTCGAGCTTCAGCACCTCGACCGAGCCGGCGTACTTCTCCGCCAGCTTCTCGATCTCGGGTGCGACGAGTCGACAAGGACCGCACCAGGCGGCCCAGAAATCGACGATGACCGGCTTCTCGCTCTGGATCACCATCTGCTCCCAGTTGGCGTCGGTCGCCTCGCGGATGTTGGACATGGGTGTTTGCTGGATCCTTTCGTATGACGCCGTCAGCCGGCGACCTGTCGAAGCATGCGGTAGACCTCGAGCACCTGCGGGTGGGCGAGACGATAGAAGACGGTGCTCCCCTCGCGTCGCGAGGCGACGATCCCGGCGGCGCGCAGGACTGACAGGTGCTGACTCATGTTCGGCACCTGGCACCCGACATCGCGGGAGAGGTCGCTCACGGAGCGCTCCCCGTCGGCCAGCCGTTCGACGACGCACAGTCGCTTGGCGTCCGAGAGGGCTCGGGCAATCGCGGCAGCACGGTCGCGGAGGAGATCGGGGCTGAGGGTCGCTTCCATCGGGGTCATTCTGTCACTGCTTGCGCAAGGACGCAAGTCTTTTGTGCCGATGAGCGTTGCTCCGTCGCGACACGCTAGGTGTCGCGCAGCACGCACAGGATCCCGCCATGACCATTCAACTTTCCTGCCCGTGGTGCACCGATGAGGTCACCTTTATCGTCAACGAATCCGATGACGAGCTCGTCTGCGGGAGCTGCTCCACGACGATGGACTTCGCCCCGGACCCCGGCGTCACCTTCGACCTGCTGTACGCCTCGGCTGCCTGAGCCGGGCTAGCTCAGCTCGGCGGGGAGCGGCAGTCCCAGCCCGCGCAGGAGGTGGGCGATCGTCCGTCGTTCGCGCTCGCGAATCGCGGTGCCGCGCATCCGATGGCGCTGCTCGGGGAAGCTGACGAGCTCGATCTCCCTGCCAGCGGCGCGGAACGCGGCGATCAGCCGCTGCGAGTGACGAAAATGAACGTTCTCGTCAGCAGTGCCGTGGATGAGCAGCAGGTCGCCGCGGACCTCGGCGACGTGCGACAGCGCTGACGACGCCTGGTATCCGTCCGGGTTGTCGCCTGGCAGCCCGAGATATCGCTCCGTGTACGCGGTGTCGTATCCGGTCCACTCGGCGACGGTCGAGATCGCCACGCCGGTGGTGAAGAGGTCGGGCTCCAACGCCATCGCCATGATCGTCATGAAGCCGCCATAGCTGCCGCCCACGATCCCGACTCGGGCGAGATCCAACTCGCCGCGCTCGCCCAGCTGGTGCAGGGCCGCCGCCTGGTCAGCGACCTCGTTCCAGCCCATCCTCCCGTTGACCGCCGACTCGAATTCCAGCCCGCGGAACCTGGTGCCGCGGTTGTCGACCACGACCACGGTGGCTCCCGATTCGGCGAGGTACTGGCGCAGGCCATTCCGCGTCATCTCCCACGCGTTCTTCACGTACTGCGAGTGCGGGCCGCCGTAGACCCACAGCACCGTCGGCGGCGGACCGGCGGTTGGCGGGTTCGCCGGATACACGGCAGCTTGGAGGCCCGTGCGTCCATCCGCCGCCAGGAGCTCCACGATCCTGGGGGGCCGCAGGCCGGCATCGGCCGCGGTCGTTGACGATGCGTGGACGAGCATCGGCTCGCCATCGCGCGATTCGACCGTCAATCGCGGCGCGTGCGAGAGGTCGGACCAGGTGTCGATCCAGCGCTCGCCGTCGTCGGCGGCGACCACGGCGTGCCAGCCGGGTTCAACCGTCAGTCGCTCCGGGTCGGCCACGGGCTGCGTGGCGTCGAGGGGGACGGCATACAGGTGGCGCTCGAGGACGCTGCCGCGGGTTGCCATGAAGAGCACCTCGCCGCGACCGGCGGCGACCCCAACCACCTCCGTGACGACCCATTCCCCGGCGGTCAGCACGCGCTCGAGCTCGCCGTTCGCCGATCGAAGCTCGAGATGGCGGAAGCCGCTTCGCTCGGTGGAACGGAGGATCCGTCCGTCGGGGAGGAACCGGGTGTGGTCGTCGAGGTTGATCCAGGGGTCGTCCTCCTCGGTCCAGAGCTGCTCGGCTGACCCGTCGCCGGCAACCTGGTACCAGCGCAGCGAGCGCTGGTCCCGTCGCAGGACCGCCGCCAGCCAGCCGCCCGACGGACGGGCGATCACCCGGGCGAGGTAGTCGTCGGGCTCCATGCCCAGATCGACAGGCTTCCAGCCATCGCCCGCGATCGACGCCAGCCGCAGGCTCACCCCCGCGTTCGGGCCGCCGGCGAACGGATAGTGGTGGACCTCATCGGCGCTCCCGCTGGCATGGGCGATCGTGAAGGGCGGAACTCTTCGCTCGTCGACGTGGGCAAAGGCCACGCCCCGCGAGTCCGTGCTCCACCACACGCCGTCGAAGCGTCCGAGCTCCTCTGCGGCAGCGAAATCGGCGAGGCCATTCACGACGCCCGCCTCGGCGTCGTCCGTGATCCGGCGCAGCGAGCCGCCGTGCACAGGCGCGAGATACAGGTCCCCGTCCATCGAGAAGGACACCCACGAGCCATCCGGGCTGAGCGCCGCTCCGCTCGCTCCCCGCACCCCCGCGACCTCGGCGACTTCGTGCTCCGTATCCGGCCCAGATGCGACGAAGAGGCGCCCGCCCATCGGAACCAGGAGCGTCGGATCTGGCGCCGCCGTGGCCCAGCTGAAGGCGGTGACGCCGAGCTCCGAGGTCCGGGTCCGCTCCCGCTGCAGCTGCTCGTCGCGAGAGAGCGTCGCCTCCTGGGTCGTCTCCGGCTGCGGGACGGCGATCTCGGTGCGGGCACCACTCACGAGGTCATGGCGCCAGAGCGAGCGGACGAGGGAGCCGTCCGAGCTGGCGAGGTACGTGATCGAGCGACCGTCCGGGGAGAAGACCGCTTCGCCCGGGACGTCCATGCCCGCCTCGGGACGACGCGCCACGTCGTCGAGCGAAAGGCGCCGTTCGCTCACCGGGGGCGCCCGAGGCTGGCCGGGAACCTAGCTCTCGTCGATCTCGATCGTCTCGATCTTGTCGCCGGGCCTGGGATCGCGCTGGGGGTCGCGCTCGCGGATGCTGTTGACCACGTCCATCCCGGAGGTCACGCGACCGAAGACGGTGTGACGCCCATCGAGGTGCGGCGTGGGCCCGAAGGTGATGAAGAACTGCGACCCGTTCGTATTCG
>DATJIJ010000158.1:0-3695 GCA_035493355.1 Candidatus Methylomirabilota bacterium | reverse complement strand
CCTGGGCCTGCTTCTGGTACAGGTTGTTGGCCTCGATCGCGAACTGGTTGAGGAAGGTCGCCGGCCCGAACACCACAGCGCTCGGATCGAGCTTCGCGATCGCAGCGCATGGCGCCGGCGCCGGCTGCCCCGAGTACACCTGACCGCCCTTCGCCTTGCCCGACAGGCAGCTCTCGAGCGCGAGCAGCTTCCCGAGGTTGCTGGTCAGGAGCAGCTGGCGGAGGTCGCCCTTGACCAGGACCTCGACGGGCTCGGCCCCGAACTGCTTGTAGAAATCCTGGGTCTCCGTGTAGGTGGACGAGCCCTTGTCGACCAGCGAGTCCGGGCTCCGATCCGCCTCGAGCTTGAGTGCGCCAACAGCGCCGATGAGCGCTACCAGGACGGCAGCGACGATGACCGGCGTCGGCCTCTCCACCGCCCGCCCGGCGATCCGTGCCAGCAGATTCCGAATGCGCACGACGGCCCTAGATTACGGACGCGGCCAGGCGGCCACGCCGTCAGTCCATCGCTAGCGGGCCCTCGGTCTCAGCGTTCAGGAACTGCGCGACGAACTCGTTGTCGGAGTCGAACAGCTCGTCGGAGGGGCCCGACTCGACGATCCTGCCCTTCCACAGGACCGCGATGAAGTCGGCGATCCGGCGCGCGGTGCCGAGGTCGTGGCTGATCACCAGGTAGCAGCCGCCGTTCTCCTCGTGCACCTCGCGGATCAGCTCGCAAAGCAGGGCGGTGCGGACCGGGTCGAGGCCGGAGTCCGGCTCGTCGAACATGACGATCGCGGGATCGAGCACGAGCGCGCGCGCGAAGCCAGCCCGCTTGCGCATGCCGCCGGAGAGCTCGTTCGGCATCTTCTCCATCGCCTCGGCGAGGCCAACCTCGCGAAGGCGCCGGTTGCAGATCTCGGCGATCTCCTCCTCACCCTTGTCTGTGTGCTGGCGGAGCGGGAAGGCCGTGTTGTCGAAGACGTTCATCGAGCCGAACAGGGCTCCGTCCTGGAACAGGAGGCCGAACTTCTTGCGCATCTCGAACAGCTCGTCGTCGGTCATGTTCGGGACCGACTCGCCGTGTACGAGTACGTCGCCGGCGTCCGGGTAGAGCAGGCCGACGATGTGCTTGATCAGCACGCTCTTGCCGGTGCCCGACGGGCCGAGCACCATCGAGATCTGGTTGTTGGGGAGGCCCAGATTGAGGCCGTTCAGGATGCGCGTGCGGCCGAACTGCTTGACGACGTCGATGATCTCGATCGCGTCCTCGCCGCCGTGGTCGCGCTTGGCGCCGGTGTGCCAGCGGTAGGGGTTGGTCTCCTTCGAGTTGACGCCCGGGATCGTGTAGTCCCGGTTCAGCGTGCCCAGCTCGGGAGCGGGCTCCTCGTAGTCCTCGCCGGCGTCGGCCGGCACATTGGACTGCCAGGCTGGCTGCTCACCGTCCGGCGCCGCCGCTTCGGTCTCCTGGGGCGCCTGCTCGACGTCCTGGGGCGTGTCCTCCCCGTAAGCGTCCTGCTCGGTGTTCTCTTTCCGGGTCTCTCGCGTCTCGTCAGCCATTGCAGCCGTTCGCCTCCTGTTTGGGCAGGGTCATCCTCCGATTGGCGCCCGCGGATTCGCTCCCCAGAACACCAGGGTTCCCATCATCCCGATGATGTGGACTAAGACGATGTTAAGCACCATCGACTTCGCGGTCGCGGTTCCGACCCCGACCGGGCCGCCCGACGCGGTGTAGCCGTAGTAGCAGCCGACGAGGACGATCGCCGTCGCCATCACCATCGCCTTGATGACGCTGAATAAGAGGTCGGGCGGGTTTTGGAACATCCAGAAGATGAGGAAGTAGCCGCCGGAGCTAACGTCGCCGATCTGCTTCACGACCGCGAGCCAGGAGGCGAAGTAGCCGATCCCGATCGCGGCCAAATACATGAACGGAAGCGTCATCCAGGCGCCGAGCAGCCGGGTGGCGGCGAGGAAGGTCATCGGCGGCACCCCCATCACCTCGAGCGCGTCGATCTCATCGGAGATCCGCATCGCGCCGAGCTCGGCGACGATCCCGGTGCCGACCTTGGCCGCCATCATGTAGCCGAAGGCGTAGGGGATCACCTCGCGCAGGTCACACCAGGCGGCAAAGACGCCGGCGTAGGCGGGGGCGCCGACAGAGCGGTTGAAGTAGGCGCCCTCGATCCCGCACTGGAGTCCGAGGATGAAGACGAGGCCCCAGATGACGATCGTCGAGCCGAGGATCAGGATCCCGGCCTGGCGCAGCGCCTCGCCGAAGAACTGCAGCACCCGGCCCGAGTAGACGAGGCCCATGGTGCGGCCGCAGAAGCGGGCGATCTCACCGAGCGAGGCGAGCCAGTCGCGGGGAACTGCGAGCCAGCCGGGCATCAGACGACCTCAGACCCGCCGAAAGCGGACGCGGGAGCACATTCAAGAGCCCGCGGCGTAGCCGCGGGCAATGTGTTCTGGCGGAAGCGGAGCATTTCGGCGGATTGATTCAAGGCGGGAGCGGAGCAGGCGGCAGGCATTTATTTAATGACGTTCAGCTCGGGGTGGGTGGCGAGCAGCGTCTGGGTGAAGACGTAGTTGAAGGCAAAGACCCCCAAGAAGGCGATCACCACCGCCTCGTTGACGGCGCGGCCGACCCCGGCGGCGCCGCCGGAGGCATTCATCCCCTTGTAGGAGCAGACGATGGCGATGATCGCCCCGAACAGGGTGCATTTTAAGATCGAGCCCCAGAGCTCGGTCGTCGAGGCGTTGTTTAGGAGCGTGGCGAAGAAGCCGCCCAAGGGGGCGTTGTAGGCGAGCTCGGCGAAGATGCCGCCGGCGATCCCGAACAAAAGGGCGTAGATGTCGAGCAGGCCGGTGATCAGCATCAGGGAAAGGAAGCGGGGCACGACCAGGTTCTTGATCGGGTCGACGCCGAGGACCTGGAGCGCGTCGAGCTCCTCGCGGATCTTGCGGGCGCCGAGGTCGGCGGTGATCGCGGTGCCGGCGACGCCGGCGACGACGACCGCGGTCACGAACGGGGCGAACTCACGGACCGAGGCGAGGATGAAGAAGCCGCCGAGGCGATCGAGGGCGCCGAAGAGGGTGAGGAAGTTGGCGGCCTGAAGCCCGGGGGCGCCGAAGCCGAAGGCGACGGTACTGATAAGCATCGGAAACCAGCACAGCTGCAGGGCGAAGATGAACTGGGAGATGAACTCGCCGCCGTAGGGGTAGGGCGGGCGGACCGTGGCCGTGATCGTCTTGCCGGTGAGGATCATCATGTTCCCCACCTGCTCGAACAGGCTCTTTGCGGGCAGGAAGGCTCTATCGGCTACGGATCGGACCATCTACGTCTGCTTCTGTCGCCGCCTCACGCGGCCCCGGGTAATGGACATCCGGACGAGACCTTCACGCGCCACCAGTTCATGAGCGCGCCGATGGGCCCCCATTTCGGCTGAACCTCCCACTTCCCGCATCCGGGCTCTCCGAGATCCTCGCTTTTGACCGTGTCCCACTTGTGGGAGGCGGGGTCGGCCGCCATCTCCTCGAGCCTCGCGCGCGCCCGCCGCTGGCCCTGGCCGCGGCGCTCCGTCCGCCGTACCCGTTCGGCAGCGAGCTCGCCACCCAGTTCCTGTTCGCGCTGCGGCTGTGCTGGCTCCCGCTGCTCGTCTCGACGGTCGCGGTCACGTTCGGGGCGCCGGGGCTCCAGGCCGCCAACCTCCTGACGAT
>DATJIJ010000157.1:0-20952 GCA_035493355.1 Candidatus Methylomirabilota bacterium | reverse complement strand
AACCTGCCGTTCATCAGCGCCGATGCGGCCGGGCCGAAGCACCTGGTGATCACCCTCACCCGCGCCAAGCTCGAGGACCTGGTCGCCGACCTCGTCAGCAAGACGTCGGGGCCGGTAAAGCAGGCGCTCGCCGACGCCTCGTTGAAGCCGACCGACATCGACGAGGTGATCCTGGTCGGTGGCATGACCCGCATGCCGGCCGTCATCGAGGCGGTCAAGGAGATGTTCGCTGGCAAGGAGCCGCACAAGGGCGTCAACCCCGATGAGGTGGTCGCGGTCGGCGCCGCCATCCAGGCCGGTGTCCTGGGCGGCGAGGTCAAGGACGTCCTCCTCCTGGATGTGACGCCGCTGTCGCTGGGGATCGAGACCCTGGGCGGCGTCGCGACCAAGATGATCAACCGCAACACGACCATCCCGACGTCGCACACCCAGATCTTCTCGACGGCGTCGGACAGCCAGCCATCGGTGGACATCGTCGTGCTCCAGGGCGAGCGCGAGATGGCATCCGATAACAAGAAGCTGGCCACGTTCCGGCTGGATGGCATTCCGCCGGCTCCCCGTGGCGTGCCGCAGATCGAGGTCACCTTCGACATCGACGCCAACGGCATCCTCAACGTGGCGGCCAAGGACAAGGCCACCAACAAGGAGCAGAAGGTCACCATCACGGCATCCTCGATGCTCGCCAAGGAGGACGTGGACCAGATGGTTCGCGACGCCGCCGAGCACGCCGAGGACGATCGGAAGCGGCGAGCGGAGATCGAGTCGCGGAACGAGGCCGACGCCCTGACCTACCAGGCCGAGCGCCTGATCAAGGACATGGGCGACAAGCTGTCGGATGACGACCGCAAGGAGATCACCGACCGAATCGAGGCCGTTCGGGCCGCACTGGCCGGGACCGATGCGGGCGTCGTCGACTCGACCAAGCAGCAGCTTGCCCAGGTCCTGCAGAAGATCGGCACGCGCGCCTATGAGGCGTCAGGAACCCCTGAGCCCGGTGGCGAGGACGGCTCCGGCGGCGGGGAGAGCGGTGAACCGACCGACGGTGCCGCGCCGGAAGAGGAAGGCGAGACGATCGAGGGGGAGTACAAGGAAGTGTGAATGTGAGTCGGGGACCGGTCCTTGGCTCGCTATCGCAACAGCCTGCGGACCGGCCCCCGCCTCCCCCTCACCATTCCTTCTCCCTAAGGGTTCATCGTCCGGCTCCAGGCCGCGCACGAGGAGTAACCACGTCAGGCCAGCGGGTCGGTGACGTCATAGAACACGACGAGCGGCGCGAGGCGCTGGAACTTCTCGAGCTCTGCCGGGCTGCCGCCCATCGCATTCAAGCCGTCCACGGCCGCCATCCAGTCGGCCAGGGACTCGAAGGTGGCGTGGAGAACCCGAGAGTAGGGGGACGGACCTCCGCGGCTCATGGCCGGCCCCTGGCTGAGCCTGAGCGATCGGAGTCCCCTGGACTTGCTGAGCTGCGGGATCAGCCGATGCGTGAGGAGCTCATCAACCTCCGCCTCGTCGAGCTCCCGTGGGAACAGGTTGAGCACATCGATCACAGGGCCCTCCTTTGGTGAAGCTATTCCTCAGCCGAGCAATATCAGTTTGAAGCCGGCGATGACGAGTACCGCGGCCAGCGCCCTCCGAAGCCAGAGCGTTGGGGCACGGCGGTTGCCGACCTCCGATCCGACAACCGCACCGATCACCACTGCCCCGATCCAGAGTGGGAGGGTGCTCGGCAGGGAAGCCAGGCGCGAAAGGTTGCCCGCGAGGCCGGCGATCGAGTTGCCGAGGATGAACGGCGCGGCCAGACCCGATGCCGCGCGTGTTTCGGCCCAGCCCGCGAAGAGGAGCACCGGGCTCAGGAAGATCCCACCCCCCGTGCCGGTGAGGCCCGAGAGGAGTCCGATGCCGGCGCCGACGCCTACGGCTGGGAGCGGCGGAACCTGTGGCTGCGCTCGACCCGTGTCAGCTGACGCGGCGCGCCTCGCCGTGAGTGCCATCCCGACGGCGGCGAGCAGCAGAACCAGGCCGACCAGCTTCTTGTAGAGGGCGGGCGCGACCGGGAGCGAGCCGCCCAGGAAGGCCAGCGGAACGGACCCTATCAGGAATGGAAGCAGCGCTCGCCCCGAGATGTAGCCGCCCCGCCAGAACCGGAACGTCACGAAGGTCGCCACGACGATGTTGAGGGCCAGGGCAGTAGGACGTGCGACGTCCGGGGCGACTCCGGCAAGAGCCATGATCGCGAGGTACGCGGACGCCCCCGCGTGCCCAACCGAGGCATATAGCAGCGCCGCGACGAGGAAGAACGCGGCCAGAAGCCACGGATCGATCACTGGCGGCATGGTAATCGGCAGGCATCGGTCCGTTCGTAGAATCGGCAAAGCCGTTCTGCAGTCGATGGGAGGCCCGCCGTGACGAAGATCTGGAGCGAGACGCCGGTAGCCCGAGTCAAGGAGCAGGTCGCGGACCTGGCCACCCTCGCATGGGTGGCGTTCTGGGGGAATCTCGCCTGGCAGCTCTTCCAGTTGCTTGCGGGCTTCAGCCAGGCCGGCCGCACGATCCACTCCGGCGGCGAGTCGATGATCAAGGGTGGGCGCGACCTCGGGGAGTCGCTCTCGGGGATTCCCCTCATCGGGGAGGGGGTCCGCGACGTCGTCCGCAATGCCTTTGCCGGCGCCGGGACGCCTCTCTCGCACTTCGGCACGGATCTCGAGCGGTTCATCCTGATCGTGGCGACGCTGCTGGCGCTCCTCTTTGCGCTTGCCACACTCGGCCCCTGGCTGGCGCGCTACCTGCCCTGGCGATGGGAGCGGCTACGGCGCGTCCGGGCAGCGCATCGGGTGATCCGGACCGCACCTAAAGTGAGTCATCTCCAGGTCGAGCGGGCACTGGCCATGCGTGCCTTCTCGCGCCTCGACTACTCAACCCTCCTTGAGTACACGCCCGATCCGCTCGGTGACTGGGCGAAGGGCCGCCACGATCGCCTCGCGCGAGCGGAGCTCGCGAGCGTGGGGCTGCGCCCCTAGCCGAGCTGGCTCGTGCAGGCGGGGCAGCGGGTGGCAGCAGTGGGAATGTCGGTCGCGCAGAAGGGGCAGGTCTTCAGGGGCGGCTCGCCCTCGGGCTCGGGCTTCTTCAGGCGCGACGTCATCGCGTTCACCGGCTTGACCACGAAGAAGAAGATCGCGGCCGCGATCAGGATGAAGCTGATCAGCTGGTTGAGGAACTTGCCGTAGGTGACCGTCGCATCCCCAGCCTTGAACGAGAGGTCTGCGATGTTGCCGGTATTCAGGAGCCCGAGCAGTGGCGTGAGGATGTCGGTCACGAATGAGTTCACCAGTGCGCCGAACGCGGCGCCGATGACGATGCCGACCGCAAGGTCGATGACGTTGCCCCGCAGGATGAAATCGCGGAATTCCCTGAGCATCGCGCCCTCCTACCGGCTGCCGTTCACGAGGCCCGGAGTATAGGTGTGGTCATGGAGGTCAGACCGGCAGCGGCCTCGGTCATGACGTTCGGACCGAGACGATCACCTTCTGCACGAGGTTGTTGCCCACGCCCTGGCGATTCCACGGCTGCTCGACCGGCTGGACGTTGCCGGCCGCATCGGTTGCTCGGGAGGTCAGCTCGTGGTCCCCGGGCTTCGCGTCCCACACGTACGACCAGCCACGCCATGCGAAGTCGCCCGCCGGCGCGTCGAGCTGCGCATCGGCCCACGCTCCGTCCACGCCAACCTCGACGCGCTGCACCGCCCCCTGGCCGGACCAGGCTCGGCCGAGGAGCGTCACGGGACCGGCCTCAACCACCCGGTTGCGGGTGAAGAAGTCAGGGATCCCCGGCGGGACCATGAGCGCGTGGACCCGGATCCGGGTCACCGGGTCGTCGAGCTGCCCGGGCTCGATCTCGTAATGGTAGGCGGGGGTCTGCTGGTAGCCGGTGAACGGCTCGGTGACCGCCTCGATCCCGGTCAGCCACTTCACGCTCGTCATCCCGTACCAGCCCGGGACGAGCAGGCGTAGCGGGAAGCCATGCTGCGGTTGAAGTGGCTGGCCGTTCATCTCGTAGGCGAGGAGTACCTCGGGCCGGGTCGCATCGGCGATGGTCAGGCTGCGCTGGTAGTCCTGCTCGACATCGCCCTGGATGCCACGGTCCGCGCCAGTGAAGACGATCTCGACTGCCTCGCGAGCCAAACCTGCCTCCGCGAGGAGCGGAGCGAGCGGCGTGCCGGTCCATTCCGCGGTGCTGACTGCCTCGAACAGCCACGGCTGGCTCAGCGCGCGCGGCGTCATGCGTGCTCGGCCATTGCCCGCGCATTCGAGCGTGACCGGCGTCGTCTGACGCGGCATCGCGCGAATGTCGTCGAGGGACAGCTCCATCGGCTTCGCCATCCGTCCCCCCAGCCGGAGTCGCCAGGTGGCGGCGTCGATCAGGGGGATGTCCCAGTGGATGAGCAGGTAGTGGAGCCCGGTCGGCGTCAGGTCGTAGCGCAGGGCCTCGAGCGGCATCCCGCGGTTGCGGGTCGCGAGCTGGAGCTCCTCGAAGGTGAGGGGACCCTCGGTTGGTTCGCTGGTCGCCATGGCCGGGCCATGGTACGACCGCCGGTCTAGGTAGACTCGAACCGATGCGCCTCGCCACCTGGAACGTCAACTCGCTCAAGGCACGCCTCGACCGCGTCCTGGCCTGGACCGAGGCGATCGGCCCGGACATCCTCTGCATGCAGGAGACGAAGCTTAAGGACGAGACGATGCCCGAGCTCGATTTCCGCGCACTCGGTTACGAGGTGGCGCACCACGGGCTGGGGCAGTGGAATGGCGTCGCGATCGCGTCCCGCGTCGGGATCACCGACGTGCAGCCTGGCCTGCCGACCTCCGACGGCTGGACCGATGATGGCGGCCGTTTCCTGGCCGCCACCTGCGGCGGCGTCCGCGTCGCGAGCATCTACGTGCCCAACGGACGGGTGGTCGGCTCGGAGTTCTTCGAGCAGAAGCTCGTCTGGCTGGACCGCATCAACGAGTGGCTCATCAATTCGTGCGACCCATCGGCGCCGATGGCGGTGTGCGGCGACTTCAATGTCGCGCCGGCCGACGACGACGTCTACGACCCCATCGCGGTCCACGGCGGCACCCATGTCTCGCCGCAGGAGCGCGAGGCGGTGGCCCGGATGCGCGAGTGGGGTCTGGTCGACGTGGTGCGGCTCTTCCATCCCGAGCCCGGCTTCTTCACGTGGTGGGACTACCGGGCGGGGAACTTCCACAAGAACCTGGGGATGCGGATCGACCATGTCTACGTGACCGAGCCGCTCGCCGCGCGGGCGGTGGCTGCCGAACGAGACCGCGAGGCGCGCAAGCCGTCGACCTATCCCGGCATTCCGTCCGACCACGCACCGTTGGTCGTCGACTTCGAGGAGGTTCCGTCGTGAGCGATGTGGTGCTCGAGGAGTACATCGGGACGCTTGTCGATCCGCGAGGTGAGCCGGTGGTCCGCCAGCTCGATCAGATCATCAGGGCCACCGAGCCAAAGCTCGGCATGGCGATCAAGTACAAGATCCTGATGTACGGCCTCGACAGCGACTTTCACACCTGGGTCTGCGCCATCAACTCGGGCCGGCGCCACGTCTCGGTCAACTTCCTTTACGGCGTGATGCTCGAGGATCCGCGCAAGGTGCTGCGCGCGGGGAGCTCGGTGCTCATGTCGTGGGACTTCCCATTCGACGAGGAGGTTGATCCTGCGGCGCTGGGTCGCTACATCGCCGAGGCGGTCCGACGGAACCCCGAGTACAAGGCAAACCGGCAGGCGGTGCAGGCCGCTGCCTACGCCGACGCTGCGAAGGCCGGCCGGCGTCCGAAGCCTCGCTGACCCACCGTACAAGTGGGGCTTGTATATCCGCGCGAATGACCGTTTCCGCGCGCCCCGTTACAAGGGTTACTGGTATGGCGACGCATGAAGGGCCCATTTGGCGCCGATTTGTGCCGATCCCGTGTCCTTGCACAAGTGGGGCTTGTTAGCCGACGCCAAGCCCCGGCCGGCCGTAGGGAGCCAGCTCCAGAACGTATTCGTCGGCGTCCGGGACGCTGAAGCGGAGCATCGCATCGGCTTCGCTTCGCACGGCCGCCTCCTCGCTGCCAGAGAGAGGCCGCACCAGACGCACGACAGCAGTCACCGCAACTCCTTCCCGCCTGAGATGCCATTGGCCGACCGCGAGCCCGTCGAGCATGACCATCCCTGGATAAGGACCGTCGACGTAGGTGAACAGCTTCCTCTCGACTTCGCCGATGAAGCGCGATCGATCGGCGTGCGAGAGCAGGACGTTGTCGAAGTCGGCGAGGAAGCGGACCGGGGCTGGTATGTCGGGATCCGGTCGAGGTGCGTGGGGGAGATCGAACAGTTCGCGGCCCGCATCGTCCCGAAACGTCACGAGGCGCGGTCGCAGCCGCTCGAAGACCTCGCCGAGCCGTGTCACCCCGGACCACGCCTGCGCGTCCATCACCGACGCCGGGCCGAAGGCGGCGAGATAGCGAAGCACGACCGGCTCGGGGTCGACGGTGGCAGGCATCGCCCGGCCGATCCATCCCTGCAGCGCGGCGAGTTTCACGGCACCACTCCGGCGCCATACGCCGCGGGGCGGCACCTGCACGAGTGGCACCAGCGCCCGGACGGCGTTGGTCATCGTCTGCCGATCGCGTCCCGGCCAGCGCGCATCGAGGTGCGCCAGGAGATCGGCCGGTGTGCGCGGCGCCTCGCCGACGAACGTTCGCGCCTCGTCGACCAGGGCAGCGAAGTCGATCCCCTCCAGCCGCTGTGCCCAGGCGCCGCGCAGGCTGCGGTCGATCGAGGGCTGCGTAAAGGATCGGAGGAGCAGGGCGTCATCGTCGGTGACGAGATGGATCGTGGAGCGCATCACGGGGATTCGCACCAGGCGGCGCTCCTCGAGCAGCCGCCCGGTGGCGACCGGGTCGAAGTCTGCGAGGCGGGACCAGAGGCTGAGATACCAAGACTGCGGGGTCTGCGCCTGGAGCCCGACCAGGTCCCGGACCGCGTCGTACGGCGTCATCGCGACGCGCTCGAGGAGCATCTGGCGCGCGAGGGTCGCGCGGTTCAGCTGCCGGTTGCTGAGGTGCTCGAGGGCCATCAGGCCAGGTCCCGGAGGGCGCCCGCGAGGTCACGTCCGGGTCGCGTCGCCGGCCAGGTGACGGAATCGGCGCCGACGAAGGTCTGGTACGCCAGCAGGGCATCGGCCAGGGCTGGGACGAAGTGCGGCTCCTCCATCGGCCTGAAACCGTCCTCGAACCAGACGCCGGCCATCCGCAGCGTCCGTGATGCGCGTTCGAGTCGCGGCTCGATCCGTCCCACCAGCCGGTCTCCGAAGAGGAGCGGCAGTACGTAGTAGCCATGGCGGCGCTTGGGTGCAGGGACGTAGACCTCCCAGATGTAGTCGAAGCCGAAGAGCCCCTTCACCAGGCGGCGGTCCCACATCAACGGATCGAGCGGAGCCACGAACGAGACCGATGGTCTCCGTCGGCTCGGTTTCGCTGTGGCCTGGAGCATCGGTAGCTCCTCGGCGAGGACGTGCCGCACCTCGCGGAAACCCTCCAGCGCCGCGGGGATCAGTAGCCCATCCTCGACCAGACTGGCGGTGGTTCGGGTGCGGTCGGCCGCGAAGCCGGTCCCCATCACCAGCTCGCCGGCGCCGCCAACACCCATCAGGCCGACGCCACGGTGCCGGCTCAGCAGCCGATGACGGAGCTGGTCCGCCTCGCTGGCGTGCGTGTCGAACAGGTTCGGGGGGACGAGACGCTCGATCAGGTCGTAGAAGCGTCGGTTCCCCTCGCGGCGGGAGATTCCCAGCTGCCCGACCACGAACAGCGCCTCCATCACCGCCCTTGCCGCCGTGGTGCTGGTGGAATCGTCGTTGTCCCACCACCACTGGATGCGATCCTTGACGTCGCGGAACGACGCCGTCGACACGGGACCGGTCTCCCGAATGTGGTCGCGGATCCGGTCGGCCAGCCCCTGGTGCTGCGCCAGGAACTCCTTGTAGTTGCTCGCCCCCCGGCTCCAGGCGAGGCGGTAGAAGGGCAGCTCGGCGATAGGCAGGATGTTCAGGCTCTTGTTGTAGAGCTCGATCAGCCGCCGGTCCTTGCCGTACAGCCACCGGTCGCACCATTCGCGGCGGTAGCCGGCGACGCGGTTGTGAAGCACCAGGTCGTGGTTGCGGGTGCCGGGCACCTCGAGGGGGTCGAACTGCAGGCTGCCCAGCCGTTCCACCACGCGCAGGACGCTCACAGCCCTTGCCGGCAGCGCGCGCGGCGGATCGAGCAGGTGCCGGCGGGTGAGGAAGCGACGTGCCTGGTCGGCCGGGATGCGGAGGTCGGGGAGCGGGTCGGGCATCGGGCGCGATGCTAGCAGCGGCCGGCGATGTGCCCCTCTTACAATGCCGGCATGGCCATGGAGCATCAGCCGTCCGGTCCGCCGCAGGCCGGCGCGGGCGATGCGAACGCAGCGCGGGCGCTACGGATCCAGATCCTGGCCACCGAGCACTGGAGCCTGCTGGCGACCCGGTCGCTCTCCTGGAACGAGGCCTTTGCGCGCGCCAGCATGTTCCTCTCGCTCCTGTCGGGGGCCATCGTGGCTCTCGCGCTGGTGGCTCAAGCGACGTCGTTCGGCGAGGGATTCGTACTGTTCGCGCTGACGATCCTCCCTGTGGTCCTGTTTGTGGGTCTGGCGACGTTCGTGCGGCTGCTCGAGATCAACAACGAGGACTATGTGTGGGTCAAGGGCATGAATCGTCTTCGGGCGGCCTACCTCGAGACCGATCCCAGCCTCGACCGCTATTTCGTGACCGGCACTTCAGAAGCGCCGGAGTCCATCTTCCAGACCTTCGGGTCACAGCCAGGCGTTCCTGGCGCCCTGCAGGCCGGCAACTTCCATGGGTTCGTGACGACCCCATCCACGATCGCGTTCGTGGACGCCACAGTCGCGGCCGCGCTGGCTGCGATCGTCGCGGTGCTGCTGACCCACGCCATGGCACCCACGGCGTTGGTGGGCGTCGTCACCTTCTTCGTGGTCGGGGGAGGCCTCGTCTATTTCGGCTATCGCAACCAGGTGATGGCGCGTATCGCCAACCCAGCTCAGCAAGATGTCCTGTCCAAGGACGATTAGGAGGGTGTTCCCGTGACCGATCAGTCCGCCCCGCCGCCGGCACCGCCAGCACCGCCGCCAGCCGGGCCAGAGTCCGGCTGGACCGCGCCCCCGCCAGCGCCGAGCAATCGACCTGGACCGATGCCCGGCTGGCACTATGCGGGCTTCTGGGTCCGATTCCTGGCGTTTCTCATCGACGGGATCCTCCTCGGCCTGGTCACCGCGCCGTTCGCCCCGCAGTTCACTGGCACCGGCACTTACCTCCAGATCAACGCTGGGGGCAATGCGATCGGCACCATCGTCGGCCTCGTCTACTTCGCCGGCATGTGGGCGTGGCGCGGCCAGACGATCGGGATGATGCCGTTCAACATGAAGGTGGTCGGCGTTGCCGATGGCAAGAACATCGACATCTTCCGAGGCCTGTTGCGGTACGTCGGCTTCATCATTGCGGCCATCCCGTTGCTCATCGGCCTCATCTGGGCGGCCTTCGACTCGCGCAAGCAGGGATGGCACGACAAGATCGCCGGCACGGTGGTGATCCGCCCGAACTGACCCCGCCTCGGTTGGCACTCTGGATATCGGAGTGCCAATCGCTATAATCCGCGCCCTATGGCGACCAAGCGGGACTACTACGAGGTGCTGGGCGTCGAGCGCGACGCCTCCGACGAGGAGATCAAGCGCTCGTATCGTCGCGCTGCCCAGCGCCACCACCCCGACATCGATGCCTCGGACGGCGCCGAGGCCCGTTTCAAGGAGCTGAACGAGGCGTATCGGGTGCTGTCGGATCGGCAGCGCCGGACCGCCTACGACATGTTCGGTCACAGCGGGGTGGACGGCGCCAGCGCGGGCGGCTTCGAGGGCTTCGGCGGCGGGTTCGGGCCGTTCGGCGACATCTTCGACGCGTTCTTCGGCGGCTCGCCGGCCGGTACCCGCGGCCGCAGGCGCGTCGTGGCTGGAGCGGACCTGCGCTACGACCTCACGATCGACTTTGCCGAGGCGGTCTCGGGTGTCACCCGCGAGATCACCTTCCCGACGCTCCTCCGATGTTCAGTCTGCGAAGGCTCGGGCGCCGAGCCCGGCAGCCAGCCCGAGAAGTGCCCGGAGTGCAACGGCACCGGCGAGAAGCGCCGCGTCAGTCAGACGATCCTGGGCCAGATGGTGAACATCAGCGCCTGCCCGCGGTGCAACGGCGAGGGGAGCGTCATCTCGAAGCCGTGCACCACCTGCCGCGGCGAGGGGCGGGTCCGCGAGCAGCGGACCCTGCAGGTTGAGGTCCCCGCCGGGATCGACTCCGGGCAGCGGATCGCGATCGAGGGGCAGGGGGAGGATGGCCCGCGCGGTGGCCCTCCGGGCGACCTCTACGTGGCCGTCACCGTCCGCGAACACCCCACCCTGCTGCGCCGAGGGACCGAGCTCTTCTTCGAGCTGCCGGTCACCTTCCCGCAGGCGGCGCTCGGGGCCACCGTCGAGATTCCAACCGTCGAGGGGACGGAGCCGATGGAGGTTCCTGCCGGCACGCAGAGCGGCACCGAGCTGCGCCTGCGCGGCCGCGGCGTCCCCCGTCTGCGTGGCGTCGGACGGGGAGATCTCCATGTCATCGTGACCGTGGTGGTGCCGCCCAAGCCGTCGAAGCGGGAGCGCGAGCTGCTGCGCGAGCTCGGCGAGATCGCCGGGGCGCCGGTGCTGCCGAAGGGGGGTCCCGGGCTCGTCGATCGGCTTCGCGACCTCTTCAGCTAGGCCTCCCTGCGTGCGCTGGCTTGAGCTGACCGTCACCTGTGACAACGAGGCGATCGAGGCGGTCAGCGAGATCCTCGGGCGGATCGGGGAGGGCTCGGCGGTTCGACCCACCCGCCTGATCCGCGATCCCGCGGACGAGCTGTCGGCCCGAGAGGACCCGACCGCGCCGTACGAGATCACCGCGCACATTCCCGAGGACGAAGCCGCCCCCGCGGCGGTCGAGGCCACTGAGCGGGCGCTCTGGCACCTGCAGGCCTTCGGGCTTCGCCCAGTCGGGGCGCTGCAGGTCCGATCGGTCGATGACGCCGACTGGACCGATGCCTGGAAGGCCGGCTATGTCCCGCAGCGCATCGGTCGGGTGGTGATCGTGCCGTCCTGGCTGGATGAAACGATCGGGCCCGATGAGGTGGCCCTGCACCTGGATCCCGGCATGGCCTTCGGGACCGGCCTGCACCCGACAACCCGTGGCTGCCTGACGCTCCTCCAGGGGATCTCGCCAATGCCTCCGGTCGTGCTCGACGTCGGATCTGGCTCCGGCATCCTGGCCCTTGCGGCGCTTCGGCTCGGAGCCCAGCGGACGGTCTGCTACGACACCGATCCGCTTGCCGTCGAGGCGACCCTCGCCAACGCCGCTGCCAACGACCTTGGCGACAGCGTCAGCGCGAACCTCGGTTCGCTCCCGGCGACGCCGATTGGCGACCCGTACCCGCTCGTTCTCGCCAATCTCGTTGCCGCCGTCCTGATCGACCTCGCCGAGTCGCTTGCCGCGCATACGGCTCCGGGCGGAACGCTCCTCGCCAGCGGCATCATCGAGAGCCGGGCAGACGAGGTTCTCGGTGCGCTCACCGGTGCGGGTTTTGCGCTGCAGGGCCGCCTCGACGACGGCGAGTGGGTCTCACTCCAGCTGCGCCACAGCCCCGCCCGGTAGGCTGCAGAGGATGCATCGCTTCTTTGTCGAGCCCGCTGCAATGGCGGGCGAGCGTTTTCCCGTGCCACCGCCGATCGCCCATCAGGTGACGCGCGTCCTGCGACTCAGCGACGGCGCCGAGCTCGTGCTGCTGGACGGCCTCGGGAGGCAGGTGCGGTGTCGCCTGGAAGGCGGCACGTGCGTGGTGGTGAAGCGGGATGAGGCCAGTGGTGAGCCCACCCATCAGCTCACCGTCTGGCAGGCGCTGCTGAAGGGCGACCACCTCGAGCCGGTCATCCGGCACGGGACCGAGATCGGCATCGCCCGGTTCAGGCTGTTCATCAGCGAGCGGTCCGTCGTGCGGGAGCTGTCGCCACGGAAGCTCGAGCGGCTCCGGGCCGTCGCCCGAGAGGCGGCGGAGCAGTCCGAACGCGGCATTGTCCCGCCCGTCGACGCCCCGGTCTCGTACGCGCAGGCGATCAAGGCGGCAGCGCCCGGAACGGTCCTCCTCTTCGAACGGCAAAACTCGAAGCGGCTGACCAAGCTTGAGCCGCCGCCCGGCGTCATCATCGGTCCCGAAGGAGGGTTCAGCCCGGGAGAGGTCGAGGGCGCGGGCTGGGCTGGAGTGACGGTTGCCGGGCTGGGGCCGCGCATCCTCCGCTCCGAGACCGTGGCCGTGGCGGTGGCGGCGGCGATCTTGTCGCGCACCGGCGACTTCGCCTAGGCTCAGCGCATGGCCGATCGCGACCCCACCTACCAGCCCGATTGCCTCTTCTGCCGGATCGTGGCGGGCGAGATCCCCTCCGACCGCGTCTTCGAGGACGAGACGGTGATCGCCTTCCGCGACATCAACCCGAAGGCGCCGACGCACGTGCTCGCTGTCCCACGTCGGCACCTGGACTCGGTCGCCGACCTCGCTGACGCCGACGGCGACCTGCTGGCTGCGCTCTTCAGCGCGCTTCGGCACGTTGCGGACGACGCTGGACTGAAGAGCTACCGCATCCTCAGCAACGTCGGCGCGGAGTCGGGACAAAGCGTCTTCCATCTCCACTTCCACCTGCTGGGCGGCCGCGCGATGGTCTGGCCGCCGGGGTAGCAAATTCCTGATTTCGCGGCGACCTGATACGCCACAATTGCGGTCCCGCCAGCCACGCCAAAGGAGCCTGAGTCCGTGCGAATCTTCGTCTTCCTGCACATCGCGACGATGTTCACCGCCGTGACCGCGACGATCGGTCCGACGCTCCTGCTGCGCCGCATCGGCAAATCGGGTGACGTGCCGACGATCCGCCGGAGCTTCGCCATGGCAGGGCCGATCATCAAAGTCGCGCCCGCGCTCTATGGGCTCGGTGCGGCGCTGGGGATCATTGCCGTCTTCACCAACGGCTTCGATCCCTTCCAGCCTTTCCTGTTGACTGCGTACGTGCTCTTCGTGGTGGCCACCGCCGTCGGCATCCGCTTCAACGCTCCGTGGTTCCAGCGGGTGGCCGAGACCTCCGCCGCGAGCCCGGATGCCGCGCCGTCGCCCGAGCTGGCAGCCGCGCTGGACGCTCCCGTGGCGCGCTTCCTCGACTGGTTCGACCCGCTGATCATCCTGCTCTTCATCTTCGACATGGTCGTGAAGCCCTTCGGCTGATCGCCTAGATGCTCCGCGTCCTTCGCCAGCGCGACTACGGACTGCTGTGGTTCGGTGGCCTCATCTCGATGCTCGGCGACTTCGTGCTGTTCGTCGGGCTGCCCACCGAGATCTATCGGCTAACGGGCTCGACGATCGCCACCGCGGGGATGCTGCTTTCCTTCCTGCTTCCGAACATCCTCCTCGGGTCGATCGCCGGGGTGTACGTGGACCGATGGGATCGGCGGCGGCTGATGATCGTGGTCAACCTGGTCCAGTCACTGAGCATCCTTCTGCTCCTCTTCGTGCCCCAGACGGGCCTCTGGCTCATCTACGCGGTACTGGTGCTGGAAAGCAGCGTCTCGCAGCTCTTCAACCCGGCCCAGGTCGCGCTCATGCCGACCCTCCTTGCCGGCGGGAAGGAGGAGTTGCTCACGGCAAATGCGCTCTCGGGGGTGGGCCGGCACCTGGCCCGGCTGATCGGCCCGGCGGTAGGTGGCGTGATCGTGGCTGCCGGCGGGCTCAGCGCGGTGGCGGCGGTCGACTCGGCCTCATTCGTCGCCTCGGCCGGTCTGCTGGCGCTGATTCGGACGCGGCCGCCCGTGCCTCACCCGGCGGATTCGCTCGAGCACGCCGCGCTCTCGGCCTGGCGACGCCTCGTGCACGAATGGCGGGAGGGCCTGGGTTTGGTCTGGCATCAGCCGGTCCTGCGAGCGCTGCTCGTCTTCTTCGCCATCACCGCCGTCGGCGAAGGCCTGACCGGGACGCTCTTCGTGCCGTGGGTGTTCGACGCGTTGCACTCAGATGCCTCCGGCTTCGGCTGGGTCGTCTCGACGCAGGCGATCGGTGGTGTCGCCGGAGCGCTGGTGGTCGCCCGGATGGGTGCTCGGCTGCGACCACTGCCGCTGCTCATCGGGAGCGCGCTCATCTTTGGCGCCATCGACCTCGTCCTCTTCACTTACCCGATCCTTTATCCCCACATTGCGCCGGCGCTCATCCTGCTGGTCATCGTTGGGGTGCCCGGAGCTGCCATGGGCGCTGCCCAGACCACGATTCAGCAATCGCAGACAGAGGACCGGCACCGCGGTCGGGTCGTCGGCGCGATCGGGGCGGTGGCCGGCGTTGGCGCCCTCATCGGTGCGGTGAGTGCGGGCTTCCTGGGCGAGTTCATCCCCGCGGTGCTCCTGCTGATCGTCCAGGGGAGTGGCTATCTCATCGGTGGGACGGTCGTCCTCCTGATGGTCGGGCGACGTCGCATCCCTGCCGCCGCCGAGGGCGTCGGTGTAGGCTCCGCCGGTGACGGAACGTAGGACGAGGAAGCGCGACCGATGCTGCTGAGGATCTTTCTGTTCGGCTCCGCCATCGTTGGCGTGCTCGTGGCCGCCCTGGTCTGGGCCGTGATCACCGGGCAGTACGAGGCTGCGCAGCCCAGCCCATCGCCCAGCGCCGTCTCCAGCGGCGAAGCGGCCGCCTCATCGAGTCCCGCGAGCAGCGTCGCCGAGAGCGCGGCTGCCAGCGCATCGGCCGAGGCTTCGCCGAGCGCGGAGGCGAGTGCCGGCGCCAGCGGCGGCGGCGCCATGGTGAACATCCTCAACTCGAATTTCGGTCCCGACCTGACCGTCGCCGTGGGCACGACCGTGATGTGGATGAACGCGGACGGCTACGCCCATACCGCGACGCAGGGATCCGATGGGGTGAAGGCGCCCGACGCGCTCTTCGACCTGAAGCTCGCCGCAGGTGCCTCGGACACCTTCACATTCACCGAGGCGGGCACCTACCAGGTCACCTGCACCCTCCACCCGAACATGAACATGACGATCACGGTGCAGTAGGGGCCTAGCGCGACTGGTTCTGGTGGTCGATGGCCAGCTTCGCGACCTTGACCGCGATGCTGCCGCCGGGCACCAGCAGCCCAACCGTATCGGCGCCGATATCGAACAGTGAATCGCGCGTTACCGTGCGCGAGAGCCTGGCCATCAGGGCCTGGCTGTTTCGCAGCTCGCCGGTGACCGGATCGAGCTCTACCACGCCCTTCTTGTCCTTCAGCTTCCAGTGGAACTCGAACGCCCACCAGGGGCGGAAATAGAGATCGACGTACTCGAAGGTGATCGACTCCTCGTGCACGACATCGGCCTGCAGCGGCTTGAGCATGCCGGTCAGGAGCTGGCGCACCACGAACGATGCACGCTGTTCCGGCGGCCGGACGATATCGGCCTCGGCGGCGAGCGCTTCCAGGTCGGTGACCTCGTGCTTGGGGTTGCCGATGAGGTTCGGGGCCTCCGCGACCGCCGCTCCGCTCACGCCATCCAGGTACAGCGCCTGGCGATACTCCTCGCGGTTGTGCTCGACGGTGGGGATGGTGAAGGAGCCGGCGGAAGCCGGATGGTCCTCGCCGTGCACCGTCACCGACTGCACCTGTTGACCGGTTACGGGCACGACGTAGTCGTGTGATCGGTCATAGACGTAGGTGGCACTGCACTGCACGTGCCAAAACGGTTCAAGGCGGCGCTGGCTATCGATCAGCTCGATGTCATCGGCCTTTGGGCGGTTGAAGAGGCTGTCCAGGCCGCCACCGAAGGCACCGATGCGGCGATCCATCGCCCGCTGCCGGACCTCTTCGGGCGACAGCTTGTCTTCGAGGCGATAGATGTGCTGGTCCGCGAGCTGGATTTCCATTGCCGATGCTGACCTCTCTCCTGGTGGCGTGACGGGGCCGGGCCGCTCCGTGTTCGGAGCATGTTAGGAACGAGAGGGCGATTCGACTAGACCCAACATCGCACCCACGGGCAGGCCGATACGATTGACCCTCTTCACGCTCACTGATAGACTCCGCAGGCTTTCGCGCGGGATACGCGTGAGTTCAAAGCGGAGAGGAGGCGAGACGTTTGGCAGAGGTACGCGTGGGCGAGAACGAGTCGTTCGAGAGTGCGCTGCGCCGATTCAACAAGAAGATCCAGCAGTCTGGAATCCTGGCTGAGGCGCGACGCCGCGAGCACTACGAGAAGCCCAGCGTGAAGCGGAAGCGCAAGGAAGCCAAGAAGCGCAAGGTAACCCGCGAATAACCGCCAGACGCTCCCTCCATATCGCGCGGGCCACGGTCCAGACGTTTGACAGACCGATGATCCCCGCCGAAGCCCGCACATGACCCTCCAGCAACGGATCGAGTCCGCCATGCGCGATTCGATGCGCGCCCGCGACGAGCGGCGCACCCAGACGCTCCGGATGGCGATGTCGGCTGCCCACAACCGCGAGATCGAGCTGGGCAAGGCCCTCACCGATGAGGACTACGTCGACATCCTCGGCAAGCAGGTCAAGCAGCGTCGCGAGAGCATCGAGGCCTTCCGGTCCGGCGGCCGTGCGGCGATGGCCGACAACGAGGAGGCCGAGGCCGCGATCCTGGCCGAGTTCCTGCCCGAGCCGCTCTCCACCGACGAGCTCGAGTCCGTCGTTCGCGCCGCCATTGCCGAGACCGGCGCCTCGTCGCCGGCCGACCTGGGCAAGGTGATGGGCAAGGTCGTGCCCCAGACCAAGGGACGCGCCGACGGCAAGGCCGTCTCCGACCTGGTGCGGAGCCTCCTGGGCAGCTAGCGCGATGTTCATTCCACGCACGCTGGCGAGTACCGAGTCGTCCGGACGGGGAGCATGGGCGCGCGCCGTGATCGTCGGCGGCTTCCTGGCGCTCGCGCTCTTCGCGGTGATGAGCGTCAGCATCGGCACCGGGCAGGTCAACCTGGCGGCCGGCGACGTCGCCACCTCGGACATCTCCGCCCCGCTGACGGTCAGCTTCTTCAGCGACTCCCTGACCGAGGCGGCGCGAACCGCGGCAGCCGATGCCGTCCCTCCCGTCTACGAGCCGATCGCGCCACTTGCCGACATCCGCGACCGCCAGCTTCGCGTCTTCGACAACGTCGCTCGCTCCGTGAGCAACGTCCTGATCCAGCGCGACGCCGCCACGATCGAGCCGGACGAGGTTCTCGTCCGCCTCGCATCGGCAGTGCCCGCATTCACCGATGACCAGATCGCCTTGCTTGCCGCTCTCCCGATCGACACCTGGACCCGCATCACCGATGCCGGGCGCGCGGTGCTCGAATCCACCCTCTCGGGTGAGGTGCGGGACGACATGCTGGCCGACGCCCGCCAGCAGGTCCGGACCAACATCACCAACGACCTGTCGCAGCCGCAGCGCGAGATGGCAGGGGACCTGGCCGCCGCCCAGGTGGCGCCCAACACGCAGCAGTCCGCGGCGAAGACGGCGAGCGCCAAGGCGGCGGCGCGCAATGCCGTCGTCGACGTGGCAGTTGACATTCGGGAGGGTGAGATCGTCGTCCGCGAGGGCGACCCGATCACGCCACTCACCGTCGAGAAGCTGGAGCAGCTCGGCCTGACGCGCCCGCGCCTGGAGGCGACCACGCTGGCGGGCCACGCGCTCGTGGCGATCCTCCTCGCCTCGCTGCTGGTGGCCTTCCTGTGGCGCTTCGAGCCCGCGATCTGGTTCCGCAACCGCTCGCTGCTGCTCTTCATGCTCGCGCTGCTGGGGACAGCTGTTGCCCTTCGCATCTCGGCCGACCGAACCCTGTGGGCCTACGTGGTGCCCGCCGGAGCGACGGTCCTGCTGACCACGATCCTGCTCGATGGCGCAGCCGGAGTGGCCATGGCGCTGGCCTTGGCGACCCTGGCCGGAGTCATGAACCAGGACGCTTTTGCGCCGGCGGCCTACACCCTGGCTGGTGGCCTGGCCGCGGTGATCACCATCGTGCGGGCCGAGCGACTGAACGTCTTCGTGCGAGCGGGAGTCGCCATCGGGCTCGCCAACGTGGCCGTGCTGACTGCGTTCAACCTGATCGAGCAGCGCGACATCGCGGCGATCCTGCAGGGCCTCGCCGCCGGCACGGTGAATGCCGCCCTGGCCGTCTTCCTGGCCGTCGGCTCGTTCGCGGTCCTCGGCAACCTGTTCGGGATCATGACCGTCTTCCAGCTCCTGGAGCTGGCGAACCCCTCCTCGCGGCTCCTCCGCCGGCTGCTGATGGAGACGCCGGGCACGTACCACCACAGCGTGATGGTCGGCAACCTCGCCGAGCGGGCGGCCGAGACGATCGGCGCGGACCCGCTCCTTGCCCGCGTTGCGGCGTACTACCACGACATCGGCAAGATGAAGAACCCGCTGGCCTTCATCGAGAACCAGGCGGGGGCGCACAACATCCACGACGACCTGACACCCGAGTCGAGCGCCCGGATCATCGCCGGGCACGTGCGCGACGGGATCGACCTGGGCTACGAGTATGGGCTGCCGGTTCAGATCATCGGCTTCATCCCGCAGCACCACGGCACGAGCGTGATGAGCTACTTCTACGGCAAGGCGCTGCGTGAGCTGGGTGGCGACGAGGAGGTCGCGGCCCGCGACCGATACCGCTACCCCGGGCCGAAGCCGCAGAGCCGCGAGGCGGCGATCCTGATGCTCTCCGACGGGGTTGAGGCATCGGTCCGGTCGCTGGAGGAGAAGGACGAGGTCTCCATCCGAGACATGGTCAACCGGATCGTCGACGCACGGGTCGAGGACGGGCAGCTGGACGAGGCGGAGCTGACGCTGCGGAACCTGACGCAGATCAAGGAGGCGTTCGTCCAGCAGCTGCTGGGCATGTACCACACCCGGATTCAGTACCCAGACAACGTCGTCCCGCTCGAGCAACAGCGCGAGGCTTGAGCCTCACGGCCGCTGCGCCTAGGATGGCGCCATGGGCTGCGAGGTCACCTTCCATCACCGGATCAGCCAGGATCGGCTGACGGGGGCGATGGATCCGCAGAGCTCCGAGGCGTTCCACAAGCTGCTCGAATCCGCCCTTGCCGAGACCTGCGAAGCGGCGCTGGGAGACCAGGACGTGGAGATCGAGCTCACCCTTTCCGGTGACGAAGAGATGACCCGCCTGAACTTTGACCACATGGGCGAGCGGGGCCCCACCGATGTGCTCGCCTTCCCGCTCCACGAGTGGTCGGTGGACATGGGTCACTCCCACCTGGCCGATGAGGACGCCGCCATGCCGCCCGGTGGCCTCCTGCTCGGCGACGTGGTGATCGACGTCGACCAGGCGGTTCGTCAGGCTGTCGACGGCGGCTGGAGCCCGGCGCAGGAGATCGCGCTGCTCGCCGTCCACGGAACGCTGCATCTGGTCGGCCACGATCACGCCGAGAGCGAGGACGAGGCCGCCATGCGTGCCATCGAGCGGCGCGTGATCGAGAAGCTGCACAAGCGCCACGCCGACGTCGGGTGGCAGCCCGGCTCCCTCTTCGACCGTCCGACGAGCAGCGTTCCCGCCGGCGCCTAGATCCTTCGGTCAGCGAGACGAACGGCCGATAACTCAGGCTAATCGTCGTGGACCCCATGGTCTTCCGAGGTCCCAGACGATAACTTCCAGTAGTCAGGCGACTCCGGAGCAGGCCCGTGTGCTCGTGAGCATTACCCGGGGTAATCAGCGGATATTGGCCGTCCGGCAGCCAGTGCTTCCGGGACAGAGGCAAGGTCCAGGATCGCCCCCACCACGAGCGTGGCCGAGGCCGGACCGGTCGAGATTCCCCATGGACCATGGCCAGCGCACACGAACAGGCCCTCGACGCCCTTCACTGGACCGATGAAGGGGCGGCTGTCCACCGACTGCGGCCGCGCACAGATGCGCACCTCACGCACCGGCGCGTCGGCGATCGCCGGGAGGTAGGTTGCTCCCCGCTCGATGAGGAGCTTCGCGATCCGCTCACCATCAGGCTCGCTCGGCAGGAAGGTAGATCCCAGGGTCGAGATCCCGGTCGCCGAAGCAATGGTGAAGAGGGTGTGCGGATCGGACTCGGGCTCGCCGGCCGCGGCCCTGGCTGCCGCGATGAGAGGACGATTCACCGCGTCCACCTCGTCCTCCTCGATGACATGCCGCGGTGCAGCGCTGCCCAGTCCCAGCTGGACCGTCACGCCCCACGTGCGGTTGATCGGCTCCCACGCGCCCGTGGCGTCGACCAGCGGGGGCGACCAGGGGCCTGCCGCGATGAGCACAGCCCCCGCCGGGTGGCGCGAGCCGTCGGCGAGCCTGATGCCTCGCAGCACGCCATCTTCGATCCACGGCTCGGCCCCCATTCCGACCCGCATCTCGGCGCCGCGCGCGGCGGCCAATCTCGCGAAGGCCGAGGTCGCGGAAGCGGGCGGGATCGGGTAGCCCGTGTCGAGGCGACAGGCGGCGAAGCCGGGAACCAGCGAGGGCTCCGCGGCTGCCACGGCATCAGCCGGGACGAACTCGACGTTGAGGTCCGGGACGGCATCCCGCAGATGTGC
This sequence comes from Candidatus Methylomirabilota bacterium, assembly GCA_035493355.1. Classification (GTDB taxonomy): domain Bacteria; phylum Chloroflexota; class Limnocylindria; order QHBO01; family QHBO01; genus CF-167. The sequence goes on along the minus strand of DATJIJ010000157.1, from coordinate 261 downwards.
CACCTGCCGACGCGAGGCGTCCGCGTCGCGGTTGAGCATCAGGACGCCACGCGGCTTGGCAGGCATTGCAAAGTCGGCGTTCTGTGCGGCGAGGGAGTGGTATGCCTCAAGACTGGCGTAGTAGAGCGGCGCCAGGACGGCGTCGAATGGGTGCTGGATGGCACCGAGGTTCCGCCCGGACGCTCCAGCGCCGATGGCCCTGGCCTCGTAAAGGGTCACCGTTGCGTCTCGTTCGGCCAGGATCGCGGCCGCCGAGCAGCC
>DATJIJ010000156.1:0-7452 GCA_035493355.1 Candidatus Methylomirabilota bacterium | reverse complement strand
CGATCCCCGCGCCAGGACCGAGATCCTGATCGCGATCCTCCTCGCCATGTTCCTCTCCGCCCTCGATCAGACGATCGTGGGGACGGCGCTGCCGACGATCATGACCCAGCTGCACGGCAACAACTTCTACACCTGGGTCGTAACGATCTACCTGCTGACCGCCACCATCAGCGGGCCGATCTACGGCAAGCTCTCGGACCAGTTCGGGCGGCGACCGATGGTGATGATCGGCGTCAGCCTCTTCCTGGTTGGCTCGGCGCTCTCCGGCCTCTCGCAGGAGGCGTGGCAGCTGATCGCGGCTCGCGGCCTGCAGGGCCTCGGAGCCGGCGCCATCTTCCCGATCGCATTGGCGGTCATTGGCGACCTCTTCACGCCCGCCGAGCGAGGCAAGTACCAGGGTCTCTTCGGTGCCGTCTTCGGCATCAGCGCCCTCATCGGCCCGGCGCTTGGTGGCTTCCTCACGGACAACTTCAGCTGGCATTGGATCTTCTTCGTGAACCTGCCGATCGGCGCGGTGGCGCTCGTCATCATCTGGCGGCTGCTGCCCCCGATCAAGCATCCCGAGCGGGCGCGGAGCATCGACTACCTCGGGAGCGCGGTCTTCACCGCCGCCCTGGTGCCGATCCTCATCGGCCTGACCAACAAGCAGACGATGGACTGGACGAACCCGGAGGTGGGCGGGCTGGTCCTGCTGGGACTGGCGCTGTCCGCCGTCTTCGTGTGGGTCGAGTCGCGCGCCAAGGAGCCGATCCTGCCGCTGAGCCTCTTCCGGAACCGGTCGATCAGCGTCTCCCTGCTCGCGACCTTCCTGGCCGGATTCGGGTTCTTCGGCGCGATCATCTTCGTCCCGCGCTGGTTCCAGGTGGTCCTGGGATCGAGCGCGACGGCGTCCGGCTACCAGATCCTTCCGTTGCTCGCCGGCCTGATCATCAGCTCGGTCATCTCCGGCCAGGTCATCAGCCGAACCGGACGGTACCGCTGGATCATCATCGGTTCCATGGCCTTCCTCTCGGTCGGCCTGTTCCTGATGACCGGATTGCGCGGCACCACGAGCCTTCCGCAGATGTGGTTCTGGATGGTGATCACCGGAATCGGCATCGGCCCGACGCTCGCGGCCTTCACGATCGTCGTCCAGAACGCGGCTCCGTTCGCCCAGCTCGGCGCGGCGACCGGCGCGCTCACCTTCTTCCGCCAGGTCGGCGGGACGGTGGGCCTCGCCATCGCGGGGACCCTCTTCGGGTCCGCCCTCGTCACCGAGATCCCGCAGCAGATGGCCAAGGCGGGAGTGCCCGAGGAGCTGACGAAGCAGTTCGCCGGGTCCGGCGCCGCCGCTGACCTCGGGGGCGTTGGTGGGCTGGCGGCCGTGCTTGACAAGGTGCCGGAGCAGTTCCGCGCGATGGTGACCACCGGGCTCCACGAGGCGTTCAGCCTGGCGATCGCCAGCGCGCTTTGGGTGAGCGTCGCGGCCGCGGTCGTGGCGCTGATCGTGACGGCCATTGGGTTGCCGGAGCTGCCGCTCCGAGCGCATCACGGACCGGCGCCCGCCGGTGCGCGGCCGGACGAGGGCTCGGAGCCCGCACCGATCGCGGCGCTCGACTAGGGAGTCCCGCGTGCCGGCCTACGACCCGTTCACCGCGCTGGTCGTAATCGACGTCCAGAACGACTTCGCCGACCCGGCCGGCAGCCTCGCCGTGGCACGCGCCGCGCGCATCCTGCCCCGGGTGAATGCCGAGATCGCGGAGGCATCTGCCGGCGGCGCGCTCGTTGCGTACACCCAGGACTGGCATCCCGAGGCGACCCCCCACTTCGCGAAGGACGGTGGCATCTGGCCCGTCCACTGCGTCGCTGGCACCTGGGGAGCGGAGCTGCATCCCGACCTGATCGTCGACGGTCCGGTTGTCCGCAAGGGAAGCAACGGGGAGGACGGGTACTCCGGCTTCACCATGCGCGATCCGCAGACCGGGGAGGAGCAGCCAACCGAGCTGGAGGGCCTCCTCCGCGAACAGGGCGTCGAGCGCGTGGTGGTCTGTGGGCTGGCGACCGACTACTGCGTGAACGCCACGGCGCTCGACGCCCAGCGGCTTGGGTTCGAGACCACCGTGCTGACCTCGGCGATCGCGGCGGTCAACCTCAAGCCCGGGGATGATCGGCGCGCACTCGAGGAGATGGCGGAAGCCGGCGCGCGGCTGGAATAGCGCCCTCGCTAGGGTCGGCGACGGGCCCAGTTGAACGTGGCCGCGCCGACTGCCACGGCCACGAAGCCGAGGACGATCCAGGTCCGATCCGCGGTCATGAAGCTGCGCGGCGCGAATGGCAGGTTCAGCCCCTGCGCGATCCACACCGCGCCGCCCAGGCCGAGCATCACGCCGAGCACCATGGCGACGATTCGCATGTCGCTCAGGATACCCAGAAAGAGTCAAATCCGACCTCTTGCGTGCCGGGATTCTCTCGGTATACTCGCCGCGTCGGGCCGCAAAGAGAGCGGCGCCAGCAGCCTTCCCTCCCCCTCCCACCACGTCAGATCGTCGGCTCACGGGGTAGCGGCAAGACCCGTGGCCGGCGCTGATCGAAGGCGTAGATGCCCGACGTGGTAACTCTATGTGGGAGGGTCCTCGTGGCCTACACCGATCAGGTGCTCACCTGTGCGGACTGCGGAATCGACTTCGTCTTCTCCGCCTCCGAGCAGGAATTCTTCGCGCAGAAGGGGTTCACCTCTGCGCCCAAGCGGTGCTCGTCCTGCCGAGCCCAGCGACGTGCCACCGGTGGCGGCAGCAGCTATGCGTCCAGCAGTGGCGGCGGCTATAACGGCGGCGGCGGCTACAGCCGTGGCCCGCGCGAGATGTTCGACGCGGTGTGCGCGCGATGCGGCAAGGACACGCAGGTCCCATTCCGCCCGACCGGGGCTCGCCCCGTCTACTGCAGCGACTGCTTCCGGCTGATGCGCGGCTAGTCTCGCGCCGGCTTTCAGCCCCTTGAGGCGGCATCCCGTTCGCGGGAGCCGCCTCTTCGTTTTTCGCCGCGCCGATCGGTCCCTATGATGGTCGCGACATGGACGACCGAGCATCCTGGGCCGAGCTCGCCGCGCAGCTCCGCGTCGACTCGATCCGCTCCAGCTCGGCCGCCGGCTCGGGCCATCCCACCAGCTCGATGTCGGCTGCCGACCTCATGGCGGTGCTCATCGCGAAGTACCTCCACTACGACTTCGACGAGCCGCAGGATCCGCGCAACGACCACCTGATCTTCAGCAAGGGTCACGCCTCGCCGCTCCTGTACGCGATCTACAAGGCGGCCGGCGCGATCTCCGACGACGAGATGCTCACCTTCCGCAAGGCCGGCAGCCGCATGGAGGGGCATCCGACTCCGATCCTGCCCTGGGTCGACGTCGCCACCGGATCGCTCGGGCAGGGACTCCCGATCGCCGTCGGCGTCGCCCTCGCTGGCAAGCGCCTGGATCAGCTCCCGTACCGCATCTGGTGCCTCTGTGGCGACTCGGAGATGGCGGAGGGCTCCATCTGGGAGGCGTTCGAGTCCGCCGCATTCCACGGCCTGAACAACCTGACCGCCATTGTCGACGTGAACCGGCTCGGGCAGACCGGCGAGACGATGCACGGCTGGGACCTTGACCTGTTCGCGGCGAGGGCACGTGCCTTTGGCTGGCACGCGATCGAGATCGACGGCCACGACCTGGGGGCCATCGACCGCGCGTACGCCGAGGCCCAGGGCGTCGAGGACCGGCCGAGCGTGATCCTGGCGAGGACCGAGAAGGGGCACGGCGTCGCCGCGGTGGCGAACAAGAACGGATTCCACGGGAAGCCGCTGGCGGATCCCGAGGCGGCGATCGCGGAGCTCGGCGGGATTCGGAACATGAGCGTTGCGGTCGCCAAGCCGACCGGGCCGGGAGAGCCGCACCAGTTCCCGGCGACCGGCGAGCTGCACCTCCCGGAGTACGAGGTCGGCAGCATGGAGGCCACCCGCAAGGCATATGGCGATGCCCTGGTGGCGCTCGGGGCGGCACGGGGCGACGTGGTCGCGCTGGATGGCGAGGTCGGCAACTCCACCTATTCCGAGGAGTTTGCGGCCGCCTACCCGGAACGCTTCATCCAGTGCTATATCGCCGAGCAGCAGATGGTGGCCGTCGCCATCGGCCTGCAGGTACGCGGCTGGCGCCCCTACGCCGCCACCTTCGCCGCATTCCTGTCGCGCGCCTACGACTTCGTGCGGATGGGAGCGGTCAGCCAGGCGGACATCGTGCTGACCGGCTCGCATGCGGGGGTGAGCATCGGCGAGGACGGACCCTCGCAGATGGCGCTCGAGGACCTCGCCTCGATGCGTGCCGTCTACGGCAGCACCGTCCTCTATCCATCGGATGCCAACCAGGCCGCGGCCCTCGTTGCCAAGGTCCTGCACCAGCACGGGATCGTCTTCATCCGCACCACCCGCGAGAAGCTGCCGGTCATCTATCCCTCGACCGAGCCGTTCGACATCGGCGGCAGCCGGGTCGTCCGCCAGACCGATGCCGACCAGGTGACCCTGGTCGGGGCGGGGATCACCCTCCACGAATCGATCGCGGCGGCCGAGCTGCTCAAGGCGGATGGGATCAGCGCACGGGTGATCGACTGCTTCTCCGTCAAGCCGATCGACGCCGAGACGCTGCGGGCCGCCGGCGCCCAGACCGCGGGGATCATCACCGTCGAGGACCACTGGCCCGAGGGCGGGCTTGGCGACGCGGTCCTCGAGATCTTCGCAGCCGATGCCAACCGTCCCCGGATCGTCAAGCTGGCGGTCCGCCACATGCCCGGATCCGCGACGCCGGCAGAGCAGCTGGCGCTCGCCGGGATCGACGCCGCCCACATCGCCGCCGCCGCCCGTGACCTCGTACAGGAGAGCCCATCGTGAACACGCTGCAGCGGCTGCACGCCGAGCAGGACCAGAGCCCGTGGATCGATTTCATCGACCGCCAGCTGATCGAGAGCGGGAAGCTGGCGGAGCGGGTCGAGACCGGGATCCGCGGCCTGACGAGCAACCCGACCATCTTCGGCAAGGCCGTCGCCAGCGGCCAGTACGACGACCTGATCCGTCGCGAGATCGCCGCCGGCCACGACACGCGGCGGATCTTCGAGGAGATCGAGATCGCCGACGTCGGCGACGCCGCAGACATCCTGCGGAAGGTCTATGACGAGGCCGACGGCGCCGATGGATTCGTCTCGATCGAGGTCGAGCCCGACCTGGCGGAAGACTCCGCCGCGACGCTGGACCGCGCTCGGCACCTGTGGCAGCGACTGGACCGGCCGAACGTCTTCGTGAAGATCCCGGCGACGCGCGAGTGCCTGCCGGCGATCGAGGACGCGATCGCCGAGGGGATCAACATCAACATCACGCTGATGTTCAGCGTCGACGTCTACCGCGAGGTCGCTCACGCGTACATCGCCGGGCTGCGGCGGCTGCGCGACGGCGGGGGCGAGATCGGGCGGGTCGCATCGGTCGCGTCGTTCTTCGTCAGCCGCGTCGATACCAAGGTCGACAAGGCGCTCGACGGGATCGGCAGCACCGAGGCCCTGGAGGCTCGCGGGCAGGCTGCCATCGCCAACGCCAAGCTCGCGTACCACGCCTACAAGGAGATTTTCGAGGGCGGCGAGTTCGACGACCTGGCAGCGGCGGGGGCTCGCGTCCAGCGCTGCCTCTGGGCGAGCACCTCGACGAAGAACCCGGTCTACCGCGACGTCATGTACGCCGAGGAGCTGATCGGTCCCAAGACGGTCAACACCCTGCCGAACGAGACGATCGAAGCGTTTCTCGACCATGGCATCGTCAGCCGCACCCTGGACGTGGGCCTGGACGAGGCGATCGCGGCGATTCGTGCCGTCGAGGCGCTGGGGATCCGGATGGAGACCGTCACCGACGAGCTGATCGTCGAGGGCGTCGCGGCCTTCACGAAGTCGTTCGAGGACCTGATGGGCGTGATCGACGCCCAGCGCAAGGCGCTCGCTCCGGCGTGACCGCCCCGGCCGGCTCCGCCTCGTTGGCGTCCGCGGTGGAGGCACGCCTCTCCGGCTGGGCCGACGAAAGGGTCGCCGAACGGCTCTGGGCGCGGGACGGCACCCTCTGGGCTGCGTCCGGCAAGCCGCCCGAGGAGGTCGCCGCCTGGCTCGGCTGGCTGGACCTGCCGATGGCGATGCAAGGGCGGATCCCTGAGCTCGAGCGCATCGCCCGTGAGGTTCGGGAGGATGGGTACACCCGCGCCGCGGTGCTGGGTATGGGCGGTTCGAGTCTCGCGCCGGAGCTGTTCAGCCGGGTCTTCGGGGACGCGCTCGGCGGAGCCAGAGCGGCGGCGGGCCTCGAGCTCCGGATCCTGGATTCCACGCACCCCGATGCGGTGCGTGGCTTTCGCGAGTGGGCCGAGTCGGCCCGGACCATCTTCTGCGTCAGCAGCAAGTCCGGCTCGACCACCGAGCCGAATGCCTTCCACGCGGCCATGAGCGCGCACGCACCGGCGCTCGACTTCATCGCGATCACCGATCCGATGACGCCCCTGGCGGACCTCGCCCGCTCCCAGGGCTTCCGCGCCATCGTCGAGGGGCCAACCGACGTGGGCGGGCGGTACAGCGCGCTCTCCGTCTTCGGCCTGCTGCCGGCGGCGCTGCACGGCGTCGACCTCGAGGAGCTGCTGGCGCGTGCCGCCGCGATGGCCGCCGCCTGCCGGGGCCCAGCTCCCGAGAACCCCGGCCTGCAGCTGGGAGCGGCGATTGGCGAGGCGGCGCTCGCCGGGCGCGACAAGCTCACGATCCTTACCTCGCCACGCCTGGCAAGCTTCGGTGACTGGATCGAGCAGCTGGTCGCCGAGAGCACCGGGAAGGCGGGCCGCGGAATCGTGCCGATCGTCGGCGAGCCGCTTGGTGCCGCCGAGGCGTACCGGGCGGACCGGCAGTTCGCGGTCATCCGCCTGGCTGGCGACGACGATTCGCAAGCGATATCACTGGCAGGGGAGCTCGAGCGTCTCGGGCATCCCGTTCAGCGGTTGGAGCTGGGGGATCCGCTGGACATCGGCGCCGAGTTCGTGCGCTGGGAGGTCGCCACCGCCGCCGCCGGGATCCTGCTCGGGATCGATCCCTTCGACCAGCCGAACGTGCAGGAGGCGAAGGACGCGACCCGCGCGCTGCTGGACGCCTATCGGGCGCAGGGCGCGCTGGCACAGCCCGTGCCGCTCGTCGCGGAGCCCGGACTCGCCGCCTACGGCGACACGGCCGTGCTGGGCGACGAGCCGGTGACGGTCGAGGGGGCCCTGCGGGCTCTCCTCGAGACCGCCGGGCCCTCCGATTACTTCGCGCTGCTGGCGTACCTCCCGGCCGACCCCGGCACCGTCGAGCGGCTGCAGCGGATGCGCGCGCTGGTCCGGGACCGCGCCGGGCTGGCGACGAGCCTCGGCATCGGGCCGCGCTTCCTGCATTCCACCGG
>DATJIJ010000155.1:0-2716 GCA_035493355.1 Candidatus Methylomirabilota bacterium | reverse complement strand
GCGGGAAGCGTGGACGAGATGAGCTTCGAGTATCTCGCCACCGCTTGGCTGCTCGGCCGCGAGGCAGCGGAGACCCTCCGCCTTGAGCCGCTCTTCGGGGCGGCGCAGGGCGAGGGCGAGCCGGCCGAGGCCACCGCCATGAGGCACGCGATGGCATCCGCTGCCGGCGCCCTGAAGCCTGGCGGCTGGTGCAACGTGCTGATCGAGGGAGCCGAGCTCGATCGCGTGCTGGCCGCGGCGGTCGCCGGCGCGGCCGCCGACCTCGAGCTCGTCGACGTGGTCCATCGCGAGTCGGTTCGCTCCGGCGAGGCGATGGCGCTGCACTTCCGCAAGTCATCGGCGGAGGATCAGCTGCGGCGGGTGATCGAGGCGACCCCGCTCCAGCTCGGCGCGGAGGACGGGCATCTCACCTATCCGGAGCTGGCGGCGGCGATCGACCGGGCGGTGACCCGGATGCTGCGACGCCGCGGCGAGCCTGCGGGCCTGCTGCGGGTCGGAGCCGCCGTGCTCGAGGAGCTGCAGGCATCCGGGCTGCTCGCTCGCCTTGCCGCCTCGCGCGGCATGGCACCCGAGGCAACCGAGACGACGGCAGAGGATCGGCCCGTTGAGGCGCGGCCGGAGCGTGGGCCGAACCTGCTGGCCACCCTCCTCCGCGAGGAGCTGGCCCGCGACGACCATCCGTCCCTCGTCCGGATCGGCGACGCGGATCGACCCCTCTGGTGGCTCCGCCGACCGGAGCTGGACGAGGCGCCGCTGGCTGATCGGGTCGAGTGGGCCACCTTCTCGATCCTCACCACCGCCGGCCGCCTGGACGAGCACTCGTTCATGGAGCGCATCTACGCCCTCTTCCCCGGGCTGGACGCCCCTGATGAGGAGCTCGTCCGCGCCTGCCTGGCGGCGTACGCATCGGTCGGGGAGAAGGGAGTGCTGCGCAGCGAGGAGGACCTCTCGGCGCGGCAGGAGGACCACGCGCGGATCATCGGCACGCTGGTCGACTACGGCCATCGGCTCGGGCTGCGGGCGTGGGTCGGCCGGCGCGAGCACGATCGCCCGTATGCCGGCACGACGCTCCTCGAGCGGCTGAAGGACGACGAGCGTCGCGCCTACCTGCCGCTCATCGTCCGCGCCCCGGCCGAGACGCTCGCTGCGATCGATGCGATCTGGTACGTCCGTGGCCGGATGGCGTTCATGTTCGACGTCGAATGGACCGCGATGCTGGGCGAGCCGATCCTGCGCCGCGGCGTCGAGATCGAGCCGACCGACAGCCAGGCACGCTTCTGCACCTTCCCGGCGGAGCGGACCGAGCTGCTTCGTCTGAAGCTGGACCGATCGCCGTGGCTGCGGGCCGAGGTCGCGCGCCAGAACTGGCACTTCCTGAAGTGGCAGCACCTCGAGGGGCTTGCCGCGCGGGAAGGCGCGAGCCTGGAATGGCTCGAGCCAGTGCTCGGCCTCGACCCGCTCATCGAGCGCGGCGGCGAGCAGCTGACGATGTTCGGCGAGTAGTTTGTCGAGCCCTCCGGCTCCGTACTAGACTCGGCCTGGGAGTGTCGTGGTTCCCCCCCGCGGCACTCCCACTGCGTTCAGGCCCGCGGACCCGATGGACGGGCCGACCGCCTCCCCAGGGCGCGGCGCACGACCGTCATGACCTCGTCCACGTAGGGTTGCCCCTGGCCGGTGTCGATGGCGTGCGTGAGGCAGCCGTCGATGTGATCCTCGAGGAGGAGGAGCGCCACGGAGTCGGCCGCCGCCGTCATCGCCTCGACCTGCTGGAGGATGTCCAGGCAGTACGCCTCGTCCTCGACCAGCCGCTCGATCCCGCGAACCTGGCCCTCGATCCGGCGGAGCCGATTCAGGAGCTCTCCACGGTCCTTGGTATAGGCGTGGCGGAAGTGGTCGTGGCCGGTATCGGTGCTCATACCCGGGGGTAGTATGCCATTCCCCGGTTCGCGCTAGGATGCGTCAAACGATGCCCGACCTTGAACGCGAAGAGCTGATCACGCCGCTCGATCGAGCCCTGGTCATCTTCAGCCATCCCGACGACGCCGAGTTCGGCGCGGCCGCCACGATCGCGCACCTGACGGCCGCCGGCGCGCGTGTCGACTATGTGGTGACGACTGACGGAGGAAAGGGGACCGACGATCCCGCCGTCACCCCCGCCCAGCTCACCGCGACGCGCCAGGCCGAGCAGCGCACCGCGGCGGACCTCCTGGGCGTCTCGGAGATCGTGCACCTCGGTTACCCGGACGGCTACCTGACCCCTTCCCTCGACCTGCGACGCGACATCGTGCGCCAGATCCGACGCTTCCGACCCGACCTGGTGATCACGCAGAATCCGATGCATCGGCAGGACGGCAACCCGTTCGTCGGCCATCCGGATCACCTCGCGACTGGTGAGGCGACGCTCGCCGCCGTCTACCCCGCGGCGCGTGACCGGCTCAACTTCCCCGAGCTCCTCGACGAGGGCCTCGAGCCGTGGAATGTCCGCCAGGTCCTCGTCACCGGCGTCGAGCACCCGAACCTCTTCCTCGACGTCTCGGCGACGTTCGAGCTCGGACTTGAGGCGATCTTCGCCCACGTGAGTCAGATCGCCGATCGCGCCGCCGTTGAAGAACGGATGCGAGAGCGCACGGCCGAGATCGGAAAGCCGGTCGGGCTGCCCTTTGCGAACGCCTTCCTGTCGATCGTGATCGACTGATGCGAGGGCCAACGCGGTGAT
>DATJIJ010000154.1:0-6510 GCA_035493355.1 Candidatus Methylomirabilota bacterium | reverse complement strand
TCAAGTGCGGGTAAACGGTGGATGTCTCACCATCGACGCCGTTGGTCCGAATGGACCACTGGATGACGGCGCCATGATGGCCCTTATTCGCACTGCGGTGAGCCGGTTGCCATAGCAGCACCCGCCAGCTGCATTCCCCGTCGACTCCGGGCCGGCGAAGATCAGGGCCGGGCGGAGCCGTCGCAGCAGGGCGTGACCGGCACCGGGCAGAATCAGGCCCAGGAGCCCGGCGAAGAATGAAGTCACCCGCGCGCAGTCTAAGCGGGTGAATGGTGAGCGGCCAGGGATTCGAACCCTGAACCTAGTGATTAAGAGTCACTTGCTCTGCCGTTGAGCTAGCCGCCCGCCCAGAATCATGGCGGAGGCGGGAGAGGGGGTCAACCCGCGGCGTCAGCCCGGCTTGGCGGGACCACCAAACGGCTCGGGCGCCTGGCCGTAATGAGCGTCGATGAAGGAGCGGATGACGTCGAGGTCAACCGTGTCCTGGTAGAGGAGCCAGTTCCAGGAGGTCACGGCGATCGGGTGACCGAAGCTGGCGCCCGACCAGGGGACCAGGATCACCTTGAAGCGTTCCGTCGTGATCTGCTGCTGGACGAACTGGGTCAGCGTCGTCAGGTCGGCGCTGCTGACCTGCGACGCGACGTACCAGATCACGGTCCCGCCGTGCTCCAGGTTGTGGAGCAGCCGCTCCTGCGGCTGCGGGTTGGTGTAGACGCCCCATGGCCCAGGCGAATCCGCCGAGCTCCAGTGCTGGCCCGATGTCGCCGGGACGGAGGTATACCCGCTTCCGGCGGTTCCCTCCGTGATGTGGGTGCCGCCGGCGTCGACCTGCCGCGTGCCGGTGGTGCCGGGGTCCGTAGGACCGCTGCCGCCGAAGAGGACGACGAGCAGGAGGATCACGAGACCCAGCAGCAGGAATGCGCCGATTCCCAGGATTCGCCAGTCCAGGGTTCGAGTGGTGCGCGTGCCGAGGCGCTTCCCCAGCGCTTCGTCGGAGGCACGGGAACGGCGCTGGATGCCGGAGGTACGTCGTTTGGCCACTGGCGGCGAAGGATAGCCGAGGCATGACCGAGGCGCCGTGACGCCCACGAATTGCTGATGCGATGCCACCAGCCCATCGCGGAGCGGGGGTGCAAGGCGGTCTGCCGGTAGAATCGGGCGCGATGACCGACACCGACCAGGCGCCGCCGCGCAAGAACGCCTTCGCCCTGGTGCGAGGGCTGGTCTCCGGCATGGTGCGGCTCGCCAAGCTCGAGCTGCAGCACGGCCGGCAAGAGATCGGGGCGATGCTTGGCGAGGCCGGTGTCGGCGTTGCGATGATCGCGGGCGCGTTCGTCGTGGCATTGGTGAGCCTCGCCACGCTGGACGTGGCGATCGTGCTTGGGGTCGCGGCGCTGTTCGAGGCGCTGCCCGGCCCGGCCGTCGCAATCATCATCCTGATCGTCTTCGTGGGAGTGCTGGTTGTCGCCGTCGTCACCGGCGCCGGGGCCAGGCCGCCGGCGTGGGCCATCGGGGCCGGGCTGCTCGCCGTCGCCGTGTTGGCGGCGGCATTCGCGCTGCCCGCCTATCTTGGCTTCCGGGCCGCCTGGCTGACGGCCCTGTTCGTATTCACGACGCAGCTCCTCGTCGCGGGCCTGATCGCCTGGCGCGGGGTGCGTCGCATCAAGATCGGTCCGCCAGAGGAGACGATCGCATCGGTCCGGGAGGAGGCGGCATGGGCGAAACGATTGCTGAAACGCGGCTAGAGATCGCGGCACAGCGCGCGGAGCTGGAAGCGACCGCGGATGGCCTGCATGACGCGCTCGATATCGGCAAGCGAATCCGCGAGAACCCGGGAGTCGTGATCGGCATCGGCGCTGCGGCTGCCTTCCTGGTGGCTGGCGGCCCGAAGCGCCTGGCGCGCCTCCTTCGTCGCCGGCTGGCCCCCAACGCGGCCGAGCAGGCGTACGACGCGTTGCCGGCGCCGATGCAGGCCTGGGTCAGCACCCTTGCCGGCGAGGCCGGCCCGAAGGCGGCCAAGGTGCGCGACGACCTGGTCGAGGAGCTCCGTCGCTGGCGGCGCGATCCGATCAAGGACAAGAAGGCTCGGCGCGAGCTGGCCCGGCAGATGGTCGATGGACCGCCGGGTCCGGCCCGCACCGCATGGAGCACCGCCGAGACGGTGCTCGGCCTCGTCGGGGCCGCCCTCGCGCGGAAGGCCATCCAGCGCTTCCTGACGGACGAGCCGCCCATCAAGGAACGGGCGGCGGCCGCTTCGTCGGCCTCGACCGCCCGCAGCGCGACGCACAACACCGCCGCCGGTCCCGGACCCGACGACTACGCCGGCTGGTCGAAGCCCGTCTAGGGGGAGCTCGTCCGCGCAGCCAGCACCGCGCTGATTGCCGCCTGGATGTCGATGGCATAGGCGTAGCGCTCGGCGCGCTCGACGATGATCGTGTCGACGTGCCCAAAGGCGGCCGCCAGCTCGGGGTTCGCGACGAGGTCGCCGATGTGGACCCAGATCGACTTCTCGAACCACGGCACGATCAGTGGCCGGGCGTGACCGCGGTCGAAGAAGCTGTCGCCGATGATCAGGGTCGTTCCCGGAATCACCGCGGCGGGGCCCTCTGACGTATAGACCTCGAGGTCGGGCTCCCGCCGCAGGTGAAGCGTGGTGGGGATCGTGGCCCGCGTGACCGTCATCGTCGGCCTGATCACATAGTTCGGGATGGGGACCGCCTGCGGATCCCCGAGGACTCGCGCCAGGTCCATCGGGTACAGGCGTGTCCCTTCCACCGTGACCTCGTCGTCGGACCAGAGTCCCGCATCGAGGCTCTCTACCAGGGATCGGGCGGCGTCGAGCGCACCGGTGGGTGTCCAGTGGGTGTCCTCGTCGAAGTAGATCGGCTCGGCCGCGGTTCGGGCGTGAGCCAGGATCGGCGCCCACAGGTCCACGGTCGATCCGGTGCGTGTCGCCATCCCGCCGCGGAGTGCCGCGCGGAGCCGATCGGTACAGCGAGCGGGGGTTGCCGGCGTCTCGATGAGCTGATCGGGGTAGATCGCAACCTTGTCGGGGGCGACCGTGAAGCGGAAGCCCACGCCGGCGCTGGTTGTCGCCGCGGCCGCCTCGTCGACCTGCGCGAGAACCTGATCCGCTGTCAACGGGCAGTACGGTTTGATCTCGTCGACGAAGAAGACCCAGCTGCCCCGTCCGACGTAGACGAGCGGGCTCGTGGAGCCGTGCAGGAGGCGGTAGCGGACAATGGCATAGGCGCGGATGGCCTGGTCACGACCGGGCAGATTCCGGGCGAGGGCGGCGTCCACGGCCGAGTACGTTTCAGGCTCGAGCACGCTCGTCAACGATAGGGCCGGCAGGCTCGCCGGCGGCTCGGAACGCACGTCGATGGGCCGGAGGCCGGCCACCTCCGCGATCCCCGGGATGGCCAGCGCGAGCACAAAGGCAACCGCAACCAGGGGGCTCCAGGGCGATCGAGACAGTCCGCCCTCACCCGCGAGGTGATCCGGCGGCGTCCAGTCGGGCGCGCGTTCAGATGAGTCAGGCATCAGAATTGGAAGTAGAGGAATGGGCTGAAGCCGACGGCGATCATCACGGCGATCGCCGCGGGGAGGACGATCACCAGCATCCCCGCTCGCACCGCTGGCAGGCCCCATGCCCGCCCGGTCTGCAGCTGGACTCCGGTGACCCAGCTTGCCGGGAGGAAGAGGCTCAGGACGCCAATCGCGAGGGCGATCAGCGCGAGCGGGTCGAGCGCCAGGGCAAGGCCTGGCGGCAGAGCGATGCCGGGCCGGACCAAGGCGCCTGCGTAGCCGGCAGCGGCGGTGAGGCCCTCGGCGCGGAACGGGATCCACGCCAGCACCACGAAGGCGACGGTGCGCGCCTGGCCGAAGAGGTCCCGCTGCCCGGGGGCTCGCTCCCGGCGCCCGATGCCCACGGCGCGCTCGATGATCAGCGCCCCGCCGTGGAGGGCACCCCAGGCGACGAATCTCCACGCCGCGCCATGCCACAGACCAACGAGGAGGAAGACGATTGCCAGGTTGCGGTAGGTGGCGAGGGTGGATCCGCGATTCCCGCCGAGGGGGATGTAGAGGTAGTCACGGAACCATCGCGAGAGGGACATGTGCCAGCGCCGCCAGAACTCGGTGACGCTCCGTGCGGCGTAGGGCCGGTCGAAGTTCTCCGGGAGCCGGATCCCGAACATGGCGCCCATCCCCAGCGCCATGTCGGTGTAGCCGCTGAAGTCGAAGTACAGCTGGACGGCGTACGCGACGAGGCCGATGGCGGCCGCGGTCGAGGAGAGGTGCGACGGATCGATGCCGAAGGTGGCGTTGGCCAACGGCGCGACCGTATCCGCGATCAGCACCTTCTTGCCGAGCCCGTGGCAGAAGCGGTACGCGCCGGCTGCGAAGAGGTCCGTCGTCTCGCGCCGGCTCACGAGCTGATCACGGATCTCGTGGAACCGGACGATCGGACCGGCGATGAGCTGTGGGAAGAAGGCGATGTACAGCGAGAAGTCCAGTGGCCGGACCAGGTGGCGGGCCGTGCCGCGATAGATGTCGATCAGGTAGCTGAGCGAGTGGAAGGTGTAGAAGGAGATGCCGATGGGCAGGAGCACGTGTGTCCACTCGAACCCATGGCCGCCGAAGGAGCCGATCACGCCATTCGCGCTCGCGACGGCGAAGTTGGCGTACTTGAAGTAGGCCAGGAGGCCGACGTTCAAGACGACCGCCACGCCGAGGAGCTGCTGCGCCCGCCGACGCTGCTCCCCGTCGATGGCCCACTCGATCCCGAGCCCCAGGAGGTAGTTCAAGGTGATCGACACCACCAGCGGGATGACCAGCGCTCCGGCGCCCCAGGTGTAGAAGACGAGGCTGGCGATGACCAGGAGGCCGTTGCGGATCCGCCGCGGAGCCGCGTGATAGGCGATCAGGACTGCGGGCAGGAAGAAGAAGAGGAACGTCACCGAGGAGAAGACCATTCGGCCGATTCTAGTCGGGCGCAAAGGCTTGGTAGACTCCGTCGGGCGAGTGGCGGAACGGCAGACGCGCCGGCTTTAGGAGCCGGTGTCGCAAGACGTGCGAGTTCGAATCTCGCCTCGCCCACCACCCCAGCAGTCAGGAGCAGCCTTGGTCACCGTCTCCACCCGACCCGAGTCCGGATCCCGGATGGTCCTCGAGATCGAGGTCTCGCCGGACGAGGTCAACCGACATTTCGCGACCGCCTACCGCCACGTCGCGGAGCGGACGAAGGTTCCCGGCTTCCGCCCCGGCAAGGCGCCGCGTCACGTGATCGATCGCTTCGTGGGTCGTGCGTCGGTGATGGCGGAGGCGGTCGACCACCTCGTCAACGAGAGCTACGACGCGGCGCTCGACCAGGCGGCCATCGTCCCGATCGACCAGCCGGAGGTGGACCTCGACAGCGCCACCGTCGCCGAGGGCGCGCCGGTCAAGTTCACCGCCACGGTCGCGGTTCGGCCGGAGGTGACCCTCGGCTCCTATGCCGACTACCCGTTCGGCCTCGACCCGGTCGAGGTGACCGATGAGCAGCTCGAGGCCGTCATCACGGACCTCCGCCAGCAGCAGGCCACCCTTCGACCCGTGGACGACCGCGGCGCGGCCAAGGAGGACATCGCCGCGGTGAAGTTCGTCGGCACGATCGACGGCGAGCCGTTCGAGGGCGGCTCGGCCGACCGGCTGCCGCTCGTGATCGGCGAGGAGCGGATGATCCCCGGCTGGGAGGAGAACCTGGTGGGGATGAAGATCGGCGAGGAGAAGGGCTTCGAGATCGACTTCCCCGATGACTATCGTGTCGAGGAGCTCAAGGGGAAGCACGCCCACTTCGACGTGACGCTCCTCGATCTCCGGGAACGGATCCTCCCCGAGCTCGACGACGAGTTCGCCAAGAGCGTCGGCGAGCTCTCGACGGTCGACGAGCTGCGGACCGAGATCCGGGATGCGCTTGCCCGGCGCGGAGCTGATGAGGCTCGCCACCACTTCGCCGACCGGATCATCGATTTCGCGACAGCCAACGCCAGCGTCGAGCTGCCCGAGGTGATGATCGCCAACGAGATCGAGATCATGCGCGACGAGCTGCGGAACCGGCTGGCGGCCCAGCAGATCGGGATGGATCGGTACCTCGAGATGGCCCGCCAGTCACCCGAGGAGCTGGCGGCCGAGCTGCGCGAGCCGGCCAGCCGACGCGTCAAGTCGCTCCTCGTCCTGTCGGCGATCGCGGAGCAGGAGGGGATCGACGCAACGCCGGAGCAGGTCGAGGAGGAGATCGCGGACCAGCTCGCGCGCTACCCGGACGAGCCGCGGCTGCAGGAATACCTGACCTCGCGGCGTGGCCGCTCCTACCTGCGCATGACGCTCCGCAACCGTACACTGGTGGACACGCTGATCGACCGCGCGCTCGGCCCGGCCGAGGGCGCCGAACCAGTCCCAGACGACACCACGGAGTAGAGACGCATGCTGGTCCCGATGGTCATCGAGTCGAGCGCTCGCGGCGAGCGG
>DATJIJ010000153.1:0-12629 GCA_035493355.1 Candidatus Methylomirabilota bacterium | reverse complement strand
CAGGGTGCGCATCGGGTCACTCCTCGCCCTTTTCGTGCATCCAGGGGGTGTAGACGATTCCGACCAGGATCCCCTCCGGGCTGAGCAGGTGGCTGACCGTCTGGCCCCACGGTTCCAGCTTCGCGTCGACGATGATCCGATACCCGCGCTCCGCCATCTCGGCCGTGGCCGGGGCCACGTCGTCCGGCGAATCGACGTCGAGCTCCATCCACGCCTGCGGCTCCGGCAGGTCGGCGGGCCACACGTCGGTCCCGAAGCAGGCATCGGCGGCCTGCGCCAACGGCCACAGCGCGAAGGCCTTGATGCCCTCCAGGTCGTCGTTCGTCCAGTAGCCGGGAGACGCCTCCTCGAGCTTGATCCCGATGCCCTCGCCCCAGAATGCGCGGCTGGCGTCCATGTCACGCACGATCGGCCCGAACCCGGCCACAAACGCAGGTTTCACGCGCCTGCGGCCTCGGCGTATGCGGCGGCAAAGCCCGGGATCCCGCGCTCGACCATCTCGTCGGTCGCGGTCAGGCTGATACGGAACCAGCCCGGCACCTCGACGATCGTGCCCGGCAGGACGAGCACCCGGTGCTTCCCGAGCAGGTCGCAGAAGGCCACGTCGTCGGCGATGGGGGCGCGGGCCATGATGTAGAAGGAGCCCTCCGGCATCGTCGTCTCGTAGCCGATCTCCTGCAGCGCCCCAACCAGCCGGTCACGGCGGCGCTCCATGGCGCCGATGTCGATCGACAGCACCTCGAGGTCCTCGATCGCGTGCTGCAGCAGGGCGTTCGGGAAGGCGTAGCCGGTGGCGAACTGCGCCACGAAGACGGTCTCGCGGAACGCCTCGCGGTCCGGCATCGTGGGCGGCACCGTCAGATAGCCGATGCGCATCCCCGGCGCCAGCAGCTGCTTCCCGTAGGAATAGGTGACGACCGTGTGCGGATACGCCTCGGCCGCTGAGTGGAACGCGCGGCCGTCGAAGAGGATCCGGTTGTACGGCTCATCGGAGATCAGGTAGATCGGATGGCCGATGCGCGCGGAGGCATCGGTCAATGTCGCGGCCAGCGCCTGGAGGGTCTCGAGCGGGTAGACCCGACCGCTGGGGTTGTGCGGCGAGTTGAAGATGATCGCCCGGGTTTGTGGCGTGATGGCCGCGGCGATCTCGTCCAGGTCCGGCTCGAAGGCCGGCGGCGCGAGGTGGAGCCGGACCGGAACGGCATCGGCGGCGAGGATCATGAACTCGTAGAAGAACCACGGCGGCGACAGGAAGATGACCTCGTCGCCTGGCTCGACCAGTGCGCGCATCGCCACCGCGAGCGCCGCGAAGCCGCCGTTCGTCATCGCGACGTCGGCCGGGTCCCACTTCATGCCAGTGCGCTCGGAGAGACCGCGGGCGACCACGACCTGGGACCTCGGCTCGCTGTCCTTGTAGGCGAACCAGTCGCGCCGGCGCGGCTCGAGCTGCGCGCGGAGCGCCTCGACGTACTCCGGCATCGGGAAGTCCTGGGGGTTGCCGACTGCGAAGTTGGCGACCTCCGGGTTCGCGTTCAGCTTCGCGAATGGCCCGTTGAAGAACGCCAGGAAGGGGGCGATGCTGTCGCGCAGCCGGTCGATCTTGCGCAGCGCGGTTGCCATTTCAGCCCTCGGCCGCGGCGATCGCGCCGAGCAGCACGGTCTTCGGCGGGAAGTCCTCGCAGTACTGATACCGATGCGCGAGCGCGATGCGGCCATCCGAGCCGATCACGAATTCGCCGGGAAGCTGCCATGGCGAATCGACCACGGCTCGCTCGGTCCCCCGGCGCGGCTCGATGAAGAGGGTCCGCGCCGTCTCCTCGTCGCCAGACCGCCACGGAAAGTCGTGCAGGATCTGCGAGGGGAGGCCCTCGAGCAGCCCGAAGGCTCGGTACGCGGCCAGCTCCGGATCGCACAGCAGCGGGAACTGGTACTCGCGGCGTTCGGCGACGGCGCGCGCCCGCTCCGGCTCCGCCTGGCAGATCCCCACCACGCGGGCGCCGGCATCGGCGAATGCGCTCAGCTCGACCTTCAGCCCCTCCCAGCGTTCCATGAGGCACGAGCAGCCGAAGTGACGCATGAAGATGACGAGCAACGGACCGTGGGCCCAGTAGTCAGAGAGCCGCCGCGGTCCGCCCGAGGTGTCCGGCAGGGTCGGGTCCGGCGCAGGATCTCCCACCTGCGGCGGCAGCTCCTCGAACCGGGTGTGCGTGGGACCCTTCAGCCACGCCGCGAGCCATCGCTGCTCTGCCATCTCCTCGAGCCGGGCGACGTTACCCATGAGCCCTTCGTTCCGTGAGGTAGCTGTAGCCGGTGAAGACCACGCCGAGCAGCACGATCCCGAAGACCACCAGGAAGAAGGGGTCGTCGCTCGAGAGGAAGAGGATCGCCAGCACCACCAGGAAGAAGAGGCGCACCACCAGGGTGGTCGGGTAGAGCACCTCGATCCGATGACGAATGATCTGGGTGATGAGGATCGCCAGGCCCAGCAGCAGCATCCCGGCCAGGCGCGGGAAGACCTCGCCGTAGTCGCGGTTCGAGAAGAGGAGCTGCAACGCGAAGGTCGGCACCAGGAGGAGCGCCAGGCCGGCGAAGGTGAGGTAGCCGGCGAGATAGAAGAGGCTCAGTCGCGTCCGATGCATGCCGCCAACATAGACGACCGCGCAAGGCCGCGGCGCGACGGTCAGCCGGGTGAGGGTGAGGCCACTCCCCGCAGGAGCGGCACGATCTCGCGACCGTAGATCTCGAGCTGCTCCTCCTCGTCGCCATTCATGAGGTAGAAGTTGAACTGGTCGACGCCGGCATCGGCCAGCTCCTGGAGCTTGGCCACGTGCTCCAGGGCGTCGCCCAGCACGCAGAAGCGGTCCGTCACCTCGTCGCCGACGAAGGCGGCGTTGCCCGATCCGACTTCGGCGTGGTGGTGGTAGTCGTACCCCTCGCGGTTGCCGACGTAGCCGGTCAGCGCCTCCGGCAGCTGCTCGCGAGGGTACTTGTTGACGAGATCGACGACGTGGTTGCTGACCAGCGCCGGGAACCATCGGGTCCGATCACGGCCCAGGTCGCGCGGCCCGACATGAGCAGGTGCTGCCGACTGCACCTTGACGCTGCCAGCGGGCCGGCCCGCCGCCGCCTCGGCCTCGCGCAGCTGGGAGACGAACCATCGGATCAGGTCCGGATCGGCGAGCTGGAGGATGAGGCCATCGGCTACGCGCCCGGTCATCGCCAGCGCCATCGGTCCATAGCCGGCCACCCAGACCGGGAGCCTCCACTTGCCGGTCCAGGGGAAGACAAGCTCGGTCCCCTCGAAGGTGACGGAGCGGCCCTCGACCAGATCGCGGATGACGGATATGGCTTCCTCGAGCGTCTTCATGGTCGTGGGAGGCTTGCCGAGGACGCGCCGCGCGCTGTCGCCACGGCCGATCCCCAGATCCATGCGCCCGCCGCTCAGCTCGTCGAGCACTGCCAGCGCCGATGCAGTGACAGACGGCTCCCGCGTGGCCGGGTTCGTGACGCAGGTGCCGAGCCGCAGCCGCTCGCTGGACTGGGCCATCAGGGTCAGCAGCACGTACGCCTCGCGCCAGAGGACATGGCTATCGAAGACCCAGCCGTAGCTGAACCCCGCCGCCTCAGCGCGCTTCGTCAGGTCAACGGTGCGCTTGAGGTCGTTCTCCGGCTTGAGCGTGAACCCGAAATCCATGTCGCTCCTCTACGCCGTCCGCGTACAAGCCCGGCTTGTACAAGGGCGCGTCAGCTGCCTCGGATGCGTCGCCCTGCCAGGTGGCCTTGTGCGCTGACGCATTTCAGACCTCATTCCGACTTCACAAGGCGCGATCTGCGCTGATACACAAGCCCCACTTGTATCGGTGCGCAACCCCTACGGCCGCACGAGGTCCTGGTAGGCGTCCGGTCGGCGGTCGCGGTAGAACTGCCAGAGCTGACGCACCTCGGTGATCATGTCCATGTCGAGGTCGCGGACCAGCAGCTCCTCCTTGTGGGCGTCGCCGACATCGCCGACGAACTGGCCGCGAGGATCCACGAAGTAGGACTGGCCGTAGAAGTCGTCCTCGCCGAGCGGCTCGATCCCGACCCGGTTGATCGTCCCGACGTAGTAGCCGTTGGCGAGCGCGTGCGAGACCTGCTCGACCCGCCACAGGTATTCGCTCAACCCACGCGACGTGGCGGAGGGGATGAAGACCAGTTCGGCTCCGTTGAGCCCCAGCGCCCTAGCGCCCTCCGGGAAGTGGCGGTCGTAGCAGATGTAGACGCCCACCTTCCCGACGGCGGTGTCGAAGACCGGGTAGCCCATGTTGCCCGGGCGGAAGTAGAACTTCTCCCAGAAGCCCTTGACGTGCGGGATGTGCGTCTTGCGGTACTTGCCCAGGTAGGTCCCATCGGCGTCGATCACGGCGGCGGTGTTGTAGTAGATGCCGGTGGTCTCGGCATCCTCCTCGTACATCGGCACGATCAGGACCATGCCGGTCCCCTTGGCCAGCGCCTGCATCCGCTCGGTGGTCGGCCCGCCGGGGATCTTCTCGGTATAGGCGAAGTACTGCGGGTCCTGCACCTGGCAGAAGTAGGGGCCGTAGAAGAGCTCCTGGAAGCACATCACCTTGGCCCCCTGGGCGGCCGCCTCGCGCGCGTACTTCTCATGCTTGGCGATCATCGACTCCTTGTCGCCGGTCCAATCGGCCTGCAACAGGGCCGCGCGGATCACTCGCGCCATCGGTTCCTCCTCGCCCGTCGGGCGGTGAAATGGTCCAAGGAGCCGATACTCTACACCTGCCAATACACGCCACCAGAGGAGGGAAAGGGTGCGATATCGGCTGCTGCGCGGCGGCGCAATCGCCGTGGTGGTCTTCGTCCTGCTGCCCGCCCATTCGGCCGAAGCGGCTACGTGCATCTCGGACCCTGCCAGCATCGCCAGCGCCGACGTCGCCTTCGTCGGCAAGCTGACCAGCCTCAACCCGGCCGGCGACCAGGCCACCCTGGCGGTCGAGGAGGTCTGGAGCGCGGGCAACCTGCCGCCGGTGGTGGTGTTGAATGGCTCTACCGGGTGGTCACAGGCCGCCGATTCCCGCTATCTCGTGCTGGCGACGGTGGTGGCCGGCCAGCTGCGCATCGGCGAGGGGGAGTGCGACGTCGCGATGCCGTGGGATGCGTCCTTCGCCAACCTCAGGCCGGCATCCGCCCACCCACCGCAGGTTGCCTCGGGTGGTGGTGGCCCACCGACGGAGCTGCTCGCCCTTATCGGCGTGGCGGTCGTGTTGGTCGCCGTATCGGCATTCGCCTTCAGGCGAACTCGCGCCCCTTCCGAATGAGCACCACGGTGACAAAGAGGTAGGCCGCCAGCGCGATCCCCGACAGGGAGACGCCGACGATCCAGCCGGTGCGCGCTATGGCGCGATATTCCTCGGCCGTGAGTCCCGAGCTGTCGAGGTAGCCAGCCGGGATGGGCTGGCCGGATGCCGCCACGGTGCTCACCAGCACGAGCGCCCAGAGCAGCACGCCGAGGACGCTCATCACGAGGCCGAGGATGCGTCCCCAGCTGCGCCGACGAAGGACGCCGATCCCCGATATGAGGTGCGCCGCCGAGATGGCGAGCGCCACGCCGCCGATGACGAGGATGAAGGTCCGTCCCCACGACGAGAGGGCGTCGATCTGCTCCTGCGTCAGTCCGCTCTGGCTGCCGGAGAAGTTCGAGAACTGGCCCATGACCGCGGCGCCCAGCATGGCGAGGATTGCGAAGAGTCCCACGAGCGTGGCGATCACCAGCAGGATCACGCCGGCCGCGAAGACGGACCCCGACCGGCCCTCAACAGGAGCGGGCACCACGGGTGCCCAGCCGGGCACCGGCTCGGTGGGCGGCGAGATCCGCGGCGACATCGGCTGATTGGTCATGCAGCAAGGCTACCCCCGGTGTCGAGACGCGGGGTGTCTCGGGGTGGCTACCAGCCGGGTGGGATCTCGGGATTCTGTGGCAACGGATCGATGAAGACCGAGTCGGCAAGGTCGGGACAGCCGACGATGTCGTGGTCGTAGTAGTCGTCGCGACCGCGATCCAGGACGACGTCCTCGACCGCCGCGTCGTCGTTGTTCATGAGGTCCGCTGGTTCCGTCACGTGCGAGGGGTCCTCGTCCGAGGTGTGCGGTGCGCACCGCGCCACCATGCCCAGCGCATGGATGATTTCGTGGATGAGGGCGAGGCCGACGTGCGACGTGGGTGAGCCGCCCAGGAGCTGGCAGTCGTCTCCGATGAGATCCCTGGCGTAGAGCCAGACGACCGCGCCGGGTTCGGACTCGCCGGGCGCCTCTCCTCCGCAGTGTGCCCCTTTCCCTCCCCACCACACCGCGTAGATCTTGTCGGGGTCGTCGAAGCCGACGGCCGCCAGGTCCCTGGCCATCACGTCCAGGCGCCATGCTCGCGCAGCGACGTAGAAGGATTCGGTCGCGCCCAGGCGCGCGAAGCTGACATCCACCTCACCGCCGCCGCAGGTGTCGAAGCGGAAGCGCGACCCGCCCGTCTGCCCCGTCAGCCACTCGTTGGCATCACCCACGGCGCGGGCAACGTCTCCCGTGATGTCCGACTCGCGGTCCTCGCTGTCGGCTGCCAGGGCGTAGACGAGATGCACTTGGAAGCCGTCAACCTCATCGGGCCTATCGGCAGGTGACCGCCCACCGTCGCATGCGGTCGGGACCGAAGGGCCCGGCGACGACAGGTCCCCGGGGGATGCCATCGTCCAGCTGGCCGTTGCCACGCAGCTGCCACCGGTGGCCTCCAGGCCAATGGTGTCGCCGGCCTTTGCCCCTTCCGAGTTGAACTGGACGGCGAAGCCCGCTCCACTGGTGACCTTCAGCTCCGCCAGATCGGCGCCTGTGAACACCTTCTGCGGTCCGTTCGGGGATTGGAGCGTGAGGGTGATGTCCGACCCGTAGGGAAAACCCTCGCCAACGACGACGGAGGACCCTCCAGCGTCGATCGTCGAGGGATAGACGACCAGCGTGCAGTCACCGCGGCCGGCCGGTGAGGTGGCCTCGGCGGACTGCTCGGGGCTCAGGCTGGGCGACGTCCCGGACGAGGCGCAGGCGCTGAGCAAGCAGGTGATCACCAGCGGGGTCCCAACCTGGGCGAGGAGCCGACCCATCGGCCTACAGTACATGGCATGCCCTGGACCCACCCCGCCAAGATCGCCTTCATCGGCTCGCATTCGGTGCGTAAGACGAATGCGGTGCATGCCTTCGCCAGCACCATCGGGCGCGCCGGTCGCAGCGTGGAGGTGGGGCGCGAGGTGATCCGCTTCAACCCGCTCGGCCTCAACGAGGGAGCGACCCCCGAGGCCCAGCTCTGGGTGCTGATGGCGCAGATCCAGCAGGAGCTCGAGCTGCGGAAGCGCGCCGAGGTGCTCGTCACCGATCGGTCCGTTGTGGACAACTTCGCGTACTTCCTGCGGGTGACCGATGGTGCCGACCCATTCGGGGTCGAGCCACTCATCCGCCACTGGGCCACGACCTACGACCTCTTCGTGCGCCTCCTGCCGGACGTCGAGCTGCTCGCGGATGGGGTGCGCTCCACCAACGATGCGTTCCGCGACGAGATCGAGGCCATCCTCGACCGCATCACCCCGACCTACATCCCCGGTGAGCGGCTGTTGATCGTCAATGCCTCCGACGTGACCGAGTCGTTCGACTGGTGGACTGTGGCCGTGCGCCTCGCGACGCTGGTCGGCGAGTCCCTGCGCGCCCCGACCGCGACCCTCGCATAGCCACTCCGTTTGCTTGCACTCGACGGCAACGCGGACCATCATGCCCTGGACCGGGGGAGCGGCCGTTCAGTCAGGTGGCGCCCCCCGTCTCGAGTGACAGGAGGGCACGACTGTGGCCATCACTTCCCCAGCTCCGAGCGTCGAACCCACACCCCCGAAGGTCGAACCCGAGACTTCTGAGAGTCCGGTCGCCACACCGAAGTCACGTCGCGCCATCCTGGCGGGCGGCATCGGCGGGGTCTTCGGGTTGCTTGCGGGTCGGCTCGCGCGGCCGGATCGAGCCGTTGGAGCCGCCGGCGATCCGCTGATCATCGGCTCAGCGGCGAACAATGCCGGCACCTCGAACACGGTCCTCACCACCAACAGCACGGTGGTTGCCTTCGAGCTCCTCCAGAACGGCGCCGGCACCGCGCTGATGGGCTACGTCACGCCTGGCAGCGGCACGACGCGAGGCGTCTACGGCCGCACTGATTCTCCGAATGGCGATGGCGTGCAGGCTCGAAATGCCGGAACGGCGGGCAGCGGTGCGGGCGTCCACGCCTTCGGCGGCGCAAACCACGGCGTGCTCGCGGAGACAACCAGCAACGCAAAGAACGCCGTGCGCGCCATCGGCGCAAACGGCACTGCCATCTTCGGTTCGGCGACCCAGGTCGGCGTGCAGGGCGAAGGCTACGTGGGCGTATCGGGCACGATTGGATCAGCCTCGTTCTTCGCCCGGGGCGTCGTCGGCGACGGTGGAACAGGCACGGACAACGTTGGCGTCTACGGCACTGTCAACAACGGCACCGGCGTCGGCGTCAGCGGCGTCAACTCGGCGAACAGCAACAAGAGCTTCGGCGTCCTCGGCCACACGGCCGGTACGACCGGCTTCAGCTCAACCACCAACCCCGGTTCGTCGGGTGTCGTCGGCACCGACAACGGTGGCTCAAACTCGACCCAGGGTGTATTTGGCGTTTCGACTTCCACGCACGGGAGCGGCCTTCATGGTCGTGTCACACAGAACAACGCGAGCGCCTACGGTGTGTGGGGCCACGACAACGGCAACGCCACCTCCTATGCCATCTTCGGCAATGGCCAGGGAGCGGTCACCGGCGCCTTCAGCAAGGCAAGCGGAACGTTCAAGATCGATCATCCCCTGGACCCGGCGAACAAGTACCTGCAGCATTCGTTCGTCGAGAGCCCCGACATGATGAACATCTACAACGGGATCGCGACGCTGGCGGCCGATGGGACCGCCACGGTCACGCTTCCCGATTGGTTCGGGGCGCTCAACGCCAGCTTCCGGTACCAGCTCACCGCGATCGGCAAGAGCGCGCCGGGGCTGTTCATCAGCGCCGTCGTCAAGGACAACCGATTCTCGATTGCGGGCGGAGCAGCTGGCCAGGATGTCTCCTGGCAGGTGACCGGCATCCGGCAGGACAAGTGGGCGAAGGCGCATCCGGTCGAGGTCGAGCTCGTCAAGCAGGGAGCCGAGAGGGGTCGCTACCTCCACGCCAAGGAGCACGGCAAGGCGGCCTCCATGGCCATCGACAAGATGGTCATGGGCTAGTGGGCGCCGGGTAACCTTCAGCGTGTTGCGGCCGCCAGCGGGCTTCGCGGGCGGCCGTTCCTTATTGCCACGTCTTTGCCACGTCGGACCGCGTCCGATGCGTTGGCCCAACCTTGAGGAGGCGGAATGGACGACCGGGAGCGGGCGATGCGGCGGGCGGCAGAGCTCGGGATCGAGTTCGAGAGAGGGCTGGCGGATCGCCATGTGGGCGCCGTCACCGATGCCGCCACCCTTGCTGCCGCGCTCGGTGGCCCGCTCCCCGACGACGGGGAGGATCCAGTGGCGGTAGTGGAGCAGATGGCTCGCGTCCTCGATCCTGGCCTGGTCGCGTCGGCGGGTCCACGCTATTTCGGCTTCGTGATCGGCGGCCAGCTGCCGGCAGCTGCCGGTGCGGACTGGTTGACCGGGGCCTGGGCACAGAACGCCGTGGTCCATGCCCTCTCCCCCGCGGCGGCCGCCGCCGAGCTCGTTGCCCGCGCATGGATGCTCGACCTGCTGGGGCTGCCGCCGGACGCTGGGGTGGGATTCCCAACCGGGGCGGGCCTCGGGAACGCGGTCGGGATCGCGGCCGGACGGCACGCCGTGCTGGCCAGGGCGGGCTGGGACGTCGAGGCCCACGGGCTGTACGGCGCGCCCGAGATTCGGGTCGTCATCGGGGGCGACGCCCACTCAACCCTGCTGACCGCGCTCCAGTACCTCGGCCTGGGACGCGAGCGGGTGGTTCGCGTCCCGGCGGATGAGGAGGGGCGCATGCGCGCCGATCTTCTACCCGATGCCCTCGACGAGACGGTGCCGACCATCGTCTGCATGCAGGCCGGCAACGTGAACAGTGGTGCCTTCGATCCCGCCGACGCCATCGCCGATGCGGTGGCCGCTCATCCGAACGTCTGGCTCCATGTGGACGGTGCGTTCGGGCTGTGGGCGAACGTGAGCCCCGAGCTGCGGCACCTCGTCGCCGGCGTGGACCGGGCGGATTCATGGGCAACCGATGCCCACAAGTGGCTGAACGTCGGCTACGACTGCGGCTTCGTGGCGGTCCGCGACGCGACCGCCCAGCGAGCGGCGATGTCGGCTCGCGCTCCGTACCTCATGCAGGACCACGACCAGCGCGACGGGTGGGAGTTCGTGCTCGACTCGTCGCGACGGGCGCGCGCCTTCACCGTTTATGCGGCGATCCGCTCGCTTGGTCGGGATGGAGTGCGCGAGATGGTCGAGCGCTGTTGCCGCCTCGCCCGTCGCATGGCCGACCGACTGGGCGCGGCCAACGGCGTCGAGATCCTGAACGAGGTGGTCCTCAACCAGGTGCTCGTTCGCCTCACGCCTCGCGATGGCAGCGATGCCGATGCCTTCACCCGCCAGGTGATGACGCGCGTCCAGGACGAGGGCGAGGCATGGATGGGCGGCACGACCTGGCAGGGCAAGGCCGCCATTCGAATCAGCGTCAGCAACTGGTCGACCACTGATGCCGATATCGACCGCACCGCCGATGCCATCCTGCGAGCCGCCGCGCGCTAGCCCTCACCCTCGGCGGCCGGCGACGGCCGGAACCGGAACCAGGCCCAGAAGAGGACCGTGAACGCGCCGAAGGCCGCGAAGACCCCGAGTGCGGCCAGCCACGCGGGAGCACTGAGGCTCGACAGGTAGCCGCTGGTCGGGCCGATCAGGATGTGGAAGAAGGCAAAGAGGCTCACCCCGAAGAGGAGCGCCCAGATGAGCCGATTCCACCGGTAAATCGCCACGCCCGGCATGAAGCGGAAGGGCATGAGGCCGAAGGCGACCGCCTCGAGGCCTGAGACGATGATGGCCGCCAGTGCCGTCTGGGCGGCGATGTTGAAGAACGTCGGATCGGTTCCCGACGTGGTGCGGACCCAGCCGAGGGCGAGCCAGGCAAGGACGGCGACGATGAGGGTCCAGAGCGCGCCCGCGGCCTGCTCGCGGCCCTCATCGGCGGAGGTATCGGTCCGGAGGAAGACGACTCCCAGGACGACGCCCCACAGGTAGCCCGGCTGGAGGGCAGCGAGGCGCGAGACGAGGACGAAGATCGCGGCCACCACCAGCGCCCAGGGGAGGACGCGCAGCCGTCCCCGCTCACCGGTGACGCGTCGGTGCTCGAGGATGGCCGGCACCTCAAAGCTGATCATCACGACCAGCAGCGCAACCAGGAATCCGACATAAGTCGCCAGCGAAGACTCGGTGAACCCCAGGTTGGGACTCAGGAACGAGCTGATCAGCGCGGTGATGGCGAGGGCGATAGCCAGCTTCATGACGAGCCTCCCCCGAACAGCCCGCCCACCCCGCGCCCGATGCGTCCCACCCAGCTCTTCTGCCACCAGGCCAGGATCCGGTCGTAGTTCGTCTCCATCGTGTTGTTGAAGAGCTCACCGATGAAGCCCATCACCACGAGCAGCAGCAATGCGGCAAGTGCGCTGACGCCGAGGTCGGCCGCCTTCGTGCTCACGTCGCCCGCACTGGGGACCGAGCCGGGCCAGCCTCCGACGCCCTCATCGAAGTTCTGCGCAGGGAGGCTCGGCTCTGGCGAGAAGACCTCGCCCTTCACGCTCTGTTCGGGCGTATCCGCAGGCGTTGCCGCGGGCGTCGGGCTCGGCGATGCGGACTCGGTCGCGGACTCGCTCGCCGACGCAGAGGCCGATGCGGACGCGGATGCTGTCGCAGTCGCAGTCCCAGTCGCCGTCGCCGTCGGTTTTGGCGTCGCACTTGGCTTCGGTGTGGCGGTCGGACTCGCCGTGGGCCTAGCGGTCGCCGTCGGCCTTGGCGTTGCGGTGGGTGTAGCCGTCGGCTTCGGGCTTGCGGTCGGGGAAGCAGTGGGCGTCGGGGTCGCGGTTGGCGGCGGGGGCGTGATGACCGCGGAATTTACCCAGTAGTCGTATTCAGAGGGAAAGCCATCGCTGTTGCGGATGACGTTCAGGCCACCCGTTAGGAAGCACTCGCCAACGATCGTCAGTGGCGTGACTGTCCCATCGGTGGTGAGGTTTCCGACATTGGACACAAACGCAGTCAGCGAGCGCGAAACGCCGTTACAGGAGACCGCCTGAAGATCCGTCATCCATGTTCGGAAGTACGACGGCAGGGGCGGCTGGAAGGCCTGTGGACTGAGCGCAGCGAGCGTGTAGAGGGATGTCAGGTCGCCGCTGCCGGGTTTGATGGTCGCGATTTCAGACCACGTGCCGTCGAAGTCGAACGCCTGGCAATCGACCTGAGAGCCTGCCTTGCAGGTCATGTTGTAGGTCGCATTCGTGGCCACTGCGACGACGTCGCTCACCTGGGGAATGTGCGTGGCGAGCACTGCTGACGCCGGCAGCAGG
>DATJIJ010000152.1:0-13513 GCA_035493355.1 Candidatus Methylomirabilota bacterium | reverse complement strand
ATCCCCTCGACATCGCCTGAAACTGCACGGCAGCATGTCGCGTCTACAGTCCAGACCATTCAGCCCCACCCCTCGCGAGGTCCGATGACGCACCGCACCGGCCGCCTGGCTCGCGTCGCCGCCGCCATGCTCTTGGCCGGCCTGCTGCTGCCCGCCCTGGCAGCCCCGGCCGGTGCGGCCGACGCGATCACCCTGGAGGCACGCCCACTCGTGGGGGGTCGCTTCGAATCGAACGGCTGGATCGCCATCGCCGCGACCCTTTCGAACGGCGGATCGCCCGTCACCGGCTACCTCGCCGCCGACGGCGAGGACGGGACGGTTCGGCGCTTCGTGGAGCTTCCGGCGGGAGCGCACAAGCTCGTCACCATCTACCTGCGCCCCGCCGCCTTCGTCCGGACCATTTCCATCCGCTTCGAGTCCCTCGATGGAGCCTCTCTGGCAGCTGCCAGCGCCGAGGCGCGCGTGCTGGAGCGGTCGAGTGGCCACGTCGCGATCGTCGGCGACGGCGGCGGCAACGTCCGCCCACAGCTGGTCGCGCGCGGCACCGGCTTCCCGGAGCCCATCCCGCTCGCGCCGGCCGACCTCCCCGAGCGGCCTGAGCCGCTGCGCGGCATCGAGACGATCGTGTGGGCCGCCGACTCCAGCGGCCTGACCGAGGCGCAGCAGCGATCGCTCGAGCGATGGGTCGCCGCGGGTGGGCAGCTCGTCGTCCTGGGCGGGCCGGATTGGCAGGCCCGCACCGCTGCGTTCGGTGAGCTCCTTCCGCTCGAGCACCTCGCGTCAAGTGACGGGAGCAGCGCAGCCACCCTCGCGGCGTGGGCGGGCGCGGCCGCGCCGGACGGGACGGACCCGTTGACCGCAGCCGTCGGCGACCTGCGCCCGGGTGCTGTCTCCCTCGTCCGCGACGCGGCCGGCCATGCCCTCTTCGCCGCGATCACGCGCGGCGCGGGGCGCGTCAGCTTCGTCGGGATCGACCTCGCCACGGAGCCATTCCGGAGCTGGGCGGGAGCTTCCCCTCTCTGGACACGCCTCCTGCCGGACGACCGCATCATCGAGCAATGGGGCGGAATGGGCCCGATCGACGACGACGTCGCCAACGCGATGAGCCAGGCGCTCGCCAACCTGCCTTCGCTGGCAGTGCCGTCCGCGGCGCTGCTGCTGGCAGTGATCGTGGGATACATCCTTCTCATCGGTCCGCTGAGCTACCTGGTCCTGCGCCGGCTCGATCGCCGTGAGCTGGCGTGGGTCGTTGCACCCATCCTCGTGCTGGTCTTCTCGGGCGTCTCTTACGGCATCGGCGCGTCGATGAAGGGGAGCCAGATCATCGTCAACCAGATCGCCGTGGTCCGAACCTCGACCGACGGCACCGCGGCCTCCGTCTCGACCTACGCGGGCATCTTCAGCCCAACGCGCGCCAGCTACGACCTGACCGTGCGGGGAGATGCGCTCCTCTCGGCGCTTGCCGCGAACAACGTCGACCCCACCTTCAGCGGCCAGGCCGTCAACTACGCAACCGAGCAGGGGGATCCGTCCCACTTGCGCGGGCTCGCGGTGAGCGTCTTCGGCCTCCAGGCGATTCGCGCCGAGGCCGTGATCCCCTACACGGCATCGCTGCGAGTGACCTGGTCGGTGGTCGGCTCCGACCTGGAGGGACGCGCCGCGAACGACGGGACCCAGACGATGGAGGACGTGGCGGTCATCAGCCGAAGCGGCGGCGTGATGGTCGGCACGCTCGGCCCCGGCCAATCGAAGGCGTTCCGGATGCCGCTGCGCAACCTCACCGGTTCGTCGGCCTCGCAGGGGGTCTACGGGACCGCCGCATTCGATACCAGCACCGCGGCCCAGCGACGGATCTCGGTGCGCAGCCAGGTGATCGATGCGCTGGTCGGCTATGCCGGCGGGTTTCCCGGCAAGGTCGGCGGCGTGGCCGGCGGGATCGATCGCGGCCCGTTCGTGATCGGCTGGCAGTCGGACGCATCGCCGGTTCAGGTCGAGATCGACGGCGAGCAGGTCCAGCACTACGCCCAGGCGGTGGAGGTGATCTCGGGCGGCGCGACCCTCGGACCCGGCCCGGTCACGCTCAGCCCATCCGAGCTGAGCACCGAGGTGCTGGCGACCGATGGCGAGGCGTCGCAGAACCAGCCTGGGTCGGTCACGCTGGCGAACGGCGAGGTCACCTTCCGGTTGGGGCTCCCACTCGAGGCGTCCGCGCTGCAGCCGACCCAGCTAACGGTCATCGTCGCCAGTGACCCGGGGACGATCTTCTACGACCAGGAGAACGTGGGAGCCTTCCTCCCCAAGGGCTTCCGGCTCGCCGTCTACGACACGGTCGCGGGCGACTGGTTCGACCTTGGCGACCTCTCGCAGCGGAGCCGCTTCGATGTCGACGACCCTGCCCGCGTGCTCGATCCATCCGGACGGTTGCTGGTGAAGATCAGCGCGACCGGCATCCCGGCCGACATGGGCCAGATCTCGATCTTCGCCGGCGCGCGGGTCTCCGGGGTGGTGGCCCAGTGACCCCGATCATCGAGACGCGCGGCCTCGTCAAGCGATACGACGGCGAGCTGGCCGTGGCCGGCATCGACCTGACGGTGGGCCCCGGCGAGATCTATGGGCTGGTCGGACCGAACGGGGCCGGCAAGACGACGACGATGCGCATCCTGGCCACGCTGCTGGCTCCCACCGCAGGGGAGGCGCGGGTGTGCGGCATCGACGTGACGGCCGACCCTGTCGAGGTGCGCCGCCGCATCGGTTACATGCCCGACTTCTACGGCGTCTACGACGACCTGCGGGTATGGGAGTACCTCGACTTCTTCGCACGGTGCTACTCGGTGCCGGCAGCGCGCCGGGCGGGGATGATCGGCGAGCTGCTCGAGATCGTCGGCCTGGCCGAGAAGCGCGATGCGTACGTGGAGGCCCTCTCGCGCGGGATGCGCCAGCGCCTCTGCCTCGCGCACACCCTCGTCCACGACCCCCAGCTGCTCATCCTCGACGAGCCGGCCTCCGGTCTCGACCCGAGGGCCCGGGTCGAGATGCGGGAGATCCTCCGCGAGCTGCGCGGGATGGGCAAGACCATCCTCGTCAGCAGCCACATCCTCAGCGAGGTGGCGGAGCTGTGCACCTCCGTCGGCATCATCGATCGCGGCCGCCTCCTCCGGTCCGGACAGATCGCCGAGATCGAGCGATCGCTCCGTGCCACGGCACTCCTCCGCATCGACGTGCTGTCGGACGGCGACGCCGCCATCGCCTGGCTGGGAACCGATCCACGGGTCGGCGACGTCCTTGCGGTGAGCAGCGAGGCGGGCATGACCCGGCTGGAGGTGCCGTTCGACGGCCCCGCCGGTGAGCAGGCGACGATGCTGCAGGGCATGATCGCGGCGGGTCACACGGTGAGCAGCTTCAGCCAGGCGACCAGCGACCTCGAGGAGATCTTCCTCAAGGTCACCGGCAACGACGAGGAGACGGCGGCATGACGGCTACGACGCTCCCCCGGCGGCGGCTCTCCGGCCTGCGCGAGTTCGGCTCATCCGTGTCGACGATCATGTCGAAGGAGCTGCGCTCCCGCTTCCGCGGCCGGCGCGCCTTCGTCGTGCTGACCCTGTACCTGGGGATCCTTGCTCTCATCGCCTACGGGGCATACATCAGCGCCGTGCCTGCGGCGAGCCAACCCGGGCTGGTGGGTCCGGATGGGATGAGCATCGGTGCGGCCAACGCCTCCGCGATCGTGGGACAGGCGATCTTCGCCATGCTGTCGATCTTCCAGCTGATGCTCGTCGCCTTCCTGGCTCCCGCCTTCACGACCGGCGCGATCAGCCTCGAACGCGAGAAGGCCACCCTCGACCTGCTGATCACCACCCCGCTCCGCCCGGGCGCCATCGTGGTCGGCAAGCTCCTCTCCGCGCTCGCCTTCGTGGTCCTCATGATCGTGGCCGGCATCCCGGTCTCCGCCCTGGTGCTGATGTACGGCGGGGCGGCGGTCCAGGACATCGTGCGCGCGCAGATCGTCCTCTTCGCCGCCGCGATCGGGTTCGGCGTGATCGGGCTCTTCTGCAGCGCGCTCATCAAGCGGACGCAGAGCGCCACGGTGGTCGCCTACTCGACGGTCCTCTTCCTCACGGTTGGGACCTTCTTCGTCTGGCGCCTCTGGACGGCGGGGCTGGCGGGCACGATCACGGAGCCGTTCGGTCCGGCCTCGCGGGCACCCGAGCAGCTCCTCTACCTGAACCCCGCGATCGCCATGGTCGAGATCGTGGCCGACACCGAGATCACGACCGGCGACATGGGCAGGATCATGGCGGAGATCCGTGGCACCGGCGGGATGGTCTGCAACGGCGACGTCTGCTTCGACAACAGTGGCGGCGGAATCGCCCCGAGCAAGCCGGTCATCACCGACTGTCCTCCCAACGCGCGCTGCGCGGCGCCCCCGGTTCCCACCGCCTTCGATCCTCGTCCACTCGAGACGGGCCACTTTCTGCCGCGCTTCGCGCTGACCTTCGCCGGCCTCTCGCTCCTGCTGACGCTTGCTTCGATGCGCCTCGTGGTCCCGGCCGGCCTCGGCTTCAGGCTGCGTCGCCGGCATCCGACCAGCGCGGCGGGGACCGGACCGTGAGCGACCGAGAACTCGCGGCGGTCGTCATCGACCGGCTGGGCCCCGATGCCCTCCGCCGCCTCCGCTCGCTTCGACGCCGGCTCTGGCTGCGCCGAAGCCTGCGGGTGGGAGTCATCGCGACAGCTGCCGCGATTGGGGGCATCGCCGTCGTGCAGCTCGCGGCGCGAACCGTGGCGCTCGAGATCGCCCCATGGCTGATGGCCGCGGTGGCCGCCCTCGGCCTGCTGGGATGGGCGACCTTGAGCTGGCGGTCTCGCCCATCTCTCACCGAAGCCGCACGCGGCGCGGATGCGGAGTTTGCCCTCCGGGAGCGGCTCGGCACGGCCCTCGAGCTCATGGTCGAGCCGGACTCCGAGGACCCGCTTGTCGCCGAGCTCGCCACGCGCCAGCTGGCGGATGCCCGGGCCCGACTGGCGAGCGCCGACCTGCGCTCCGCCTTCCGCCCGCAGCTCGAGCGACGACCGTCCATTGCCGGCGGCGTCGCGCTTGCCCTGCTGGTGGTCCTCATCGTCTGGCCGAATCCGCAGGATTCGGTGCTGCGCGACCGGCAGGCGGCCCGTGACGCCAGCCGCGAGGTCGCCCAGCGGATCGAGGAGGTGGCGCGCGACGCTGAGAAGCATGGCGCGGATACCCCCGATGCCAAGCGTGACGCGCTCGTCGAAGAGCTGCGTAAGCTCGCGAGGCAGCTGCGGGAGGGCGGGGACGACCGGCAGGCGGTACTCGCCAAGATCGGCGCCGTCCAGGAGCAGCTGGCCCGCCTCACTGACCCACAGGCCGCGGTCAAGGACGCCGGCCTGACCCAGCTCGCCCAGCAGATCTCGAAGGCGGCGACCGGCAAGGAGGACGCCAACCGCGACGGCGACACTGACCAGGCCGCCAAGGACCTCGAGTCGCTCAAGAACCAGGTCAAGCAGATGAGCGGCGCTCAGGCAGCCGCTCGCGCCGAGGCCCTGCAGCGCGCCGCACAGGCCGCCGCGGGCACGGAGCCTCAGGTGGCGCAACGCCTCGCCGACGCGGCCGACGCGCTCGACAAGGCTGCCCGCAGCGGCAACCCGCAGGACCAGCAGGCGGCCCGGGATGCGCTCCAGCGGGCTGCCGACGCCGTGCGAGGGGCCGAGCAGGATCGCCAGCTGCAGCGCACCGTGGCGCGCGCGCAGTCGGCCCTCCAGGACGGGGCGCGGCAGGTGGCCCGCGCGGGCCAGCCGCAGCCGGGCGCATCGGGGCAGCCAGGTGGGAGCGGCCAGCCCGGCGGCAGCGGCCAGCCCGGCGGCAGCGGCCAGCCAGGTGGGAGCGGCCAGCCCGGTGGGAGCGGCCAACCCGGTGGCTCAGGACAGCCGGGCGCCTCGGGCCAGCCCGGTGGGCAGCCGGGTGCCTCCGGCCAGCCGGGCGGACAGCCCGGCGGCCAACCCGGTGGGCAGCCGGGAGGACAGCCAGGCGGCCAGCCGGGTGGGCAGCCCGGCGGTCAGCCAGGGACGGGCGGGCAGCTGGGCGGCGGTGGCGGCACGACGGTTCGCCGCATCCCGGGCGGCGGCGTGCGCATCGGCTCATTCAATGGCCCCACCCAGGGCAATAAGGGCTACACCGTCTCCGGCCTCGATGACCTCTTCGCGCCGTTCGATCGCATCGGCAAGCCCGGCGACCCGAGCTACATCGCCGGCCAGGGCGGCGACGGCGGCCAGGACCAGACCGGCAGCGGCAGCGGGGTCGGCTTCGACAACGACTCGGTCGTGCCGTACCGCTCGGTGCTCGGCCTCTTCCGCGACTTCGCCAACTACCAGCTCGACCGCCAGCAGGTGCCGATCACCCTCAAGGACCTGGTCCGCGACTACTTCTCCCGCCTCGAACCTACGAACTGAAGGAACCGATGACCGAGCAGACCGCCATCACGCCACCCGAGCCGATCGCGCCAGAGCGCTTCAGTGAGCTGGCAACCGCCATCGAGGCCGAGGTCGGCCGCTTCATCGTCGGGCAGAACCAGCTCGTCCGGCAGACGCTGATCAGCCTCCTGGCCGGCAGCCACGCGCTGCTGGAGGGAGTGCCCGGCCTCGGCAAGACGATGCTGGTGCGGACCATCTCCGAGGCGCTCGACCTCGGCTTCTCGCGGATCCAGTTCACGCCGGACCTGATGCCGGCAGACATCGTCGGGACCAACATCATCGTCGAGGAGGGCGGCGAGCGGCGCTTCCGCTTCCAGCAGGGCCCGATCTTCAGCAACCTCGTCCTCGCCGACGAGATCAACCGCGCCACGCCGAAGACGCAGAGCGCGCTGCTGGAGGCGATGCAGGAGCATCGGGTCACGGTTGCCAAGCAGCAGTACACGCTCTCCGAGCCATTCTTTGTGCTCGCCACCCAGAACCCGCTCGAGATGGAGGGAACCTATCCCCTGCCGGAGGCCCAGCTCGACCGCTTCTTCTTCAAGGTCGACGTCCCGTTCCCGACCGAGGCGGAGCTGATCGAGATCATGGCGCGCACCACGGGCGCCGAGCGGATCACGGTCCACCAGGCCGCCACCGGGGCGGACATCCTGGCGATGCAGGCGCTCGCTCGCGACGTCCCGATCGCCAGCCACGTGATGGCGTACGCGGTGCGGATCCTGCGCGCGACCCATCCCGACAGCGAATCCCCGCCCGACCTCGTGCGCCGGTACGTGCGCTACGGCGGCTCGCCCCGTGGCGCGCAGGCGATGGTGCTGGGAGCCAAGATCCACGCCCTGCTGGACGGCCGCTTCAACGTCGCGTTCAGCGACGTGCAGGCAGTCGCGGCGCCCGCCCTCCGGCATCGGATCATCCTCAACTTCGAGGGCGAGGCCGAGGGGATCAACAGCGACAGCGTGGTTCGCGCGATCATCGCCGAGACGCCCACCGACTCGGTCGAGTAGCCCTGCATGACCGCGCCGGTCGCGCACGCCGCGGAGGCCGGTGCAGGTGCCGATCTCCTCTTCGACGAGGCGTTCCTCCGTCGCCTCGAGCAGCTCGAGCTCGCGTCGCGACGGCTGACCGCGGGCCGCATGAAGGGCGAGCGGCGTTCCGTGCGCCGTGGCCAGAGCGTCGAGTTCGCCGACTACCGCAACTACAGCGCCGGCGACGACCTGCGCCAGCTCGACTGGAACGTGTATGCCCGCCTCGAGCGGCTCTTCATCAAGCTCTTCGTGGAAGAGGAGGACGTCACGGTCCACGTCCTCGTCGACGCCAGTCGCAGCATGGATTTCGGTGAGCCGAACAAGCTGACCTTTGCCCGTCGCGCGGCCGGCGCGCTCGCCTACCTTGGGCTGGCGCACCTCGACCGGGTGAGCGTCGCGTTCCTGGGCGAGGGACGCGCGCTGAGCCTCCGGCCGTTGCGTGGCAAGGCGCGCGTCTTCGAGGTCTTCAAGTTCCTCTCCGAGCCGCGACCGGAGCGGCTCACCGGCCTGGCGGCGGCCGCCCGCGACTACGCCAGCCGGATCCGCGGCCGTGGGCCGCTCATCCTCGTCAGCGACCTCCTCGACCCCGGCTACCTCGATGCGCTGCGCGACCTGGCCGGGACCCGATGCCAGCTCTCCGTGCTGCACGTGCTGGCGCCCGAGGAGCTCGACCCCGACGTCCCGCCGGACGCGCGGCTGGTCGACAACGAGACCGGTCACGGGATCGAGGTGACCGGCGACGACGACCTCGTTGACCGCTACCGCGCTCGGCTCGGCGAGTGGCAGGAGGAGCTCGCGACCTTCTGCTCGCGCCGCGGCGGCGCCTATGTCTCGGTCGCCTCTGATCTCGACCTGGCGGACCTCCTCTTCGATGTGATGCGTCGAAGACGAGTGATCGAGTGAGCACTAGCGGCGTTCCGATGACGAGGCGGGCGCACGCGGCCGCGCGAGCGTCGCGCCAGCCGCGAGCGCGGCCGGGTGGGACCGCCCCAGCATGACCTCGCCGTTTGCGCTCATCGGCCTGCTAAGCCTGCCGATCATCGTCGCCTACTACATGCTCCGGCTGCGCCGCCGAGACGTGCCGGTGGGCAGCACCTTCCTCTGGCAGCAGCTGGTGCGCGACGTGGAGGCCAACGCGCCGTGGCAGCGGCTGCGCTTCAGCTGGCTGCTCGTCCTGCAGCTGCTGATCGCGCTGGTGGCGGTGATTGCCGCCGCACGGCCCTTCCTGACGGTGAGCTCCGACCTTGCCGCCAACGTGGTGCTGATCGTGGACACCTCGGCCTCGATGGGGACGGTCGAGGGGACCGGCTCGCGCATGGCGCAGGCGCAGGCGGCGGCGCGGCGGGTGATCGGTCAGCTTCCCGAGGGCGGCCATGTGACCGTGGTCGCCGCCGACGACTCGGCGCACGTCCTCGTCAGCGACACCGACGACCGGGCCGCCGCGCTCGCAGCGGTGGATGGGATCGAGGCAACCCAGGTGCCCGGCGATCTGACCGACGCCTTCGCCCTCGCCTCGGCGCTGGCTGCACGTGACTCCGACTCGACCGTGGTGGTGGTGACCGATGCGAACGCCGACCGGCTGCCGCAGGTCGGGATCGGCGCACCGGTGCAGGTCGAACGCGTCGGCGAGACCGATGGCAACCAGGCGATCGCCGCCCTCTCGCTCCTCCGTCGCTCGGGCGGGGCGCAGCTCGACCTCTTCGTGGCCGTGAGCAACCCGTCGAGGTCCGACGTCACCCGCCGGCTCGAGATCTACGCCGACGACGTCCTGGTGGATGCCCGCGACCTGGCGATCCCGGCCGGTCAGCGGTCCGAGGCGCTCATCACCAGCGTGCCGCAGGCCGCTCGCGTCGTCGAGGCGCGGCTTGCAGGTGACGATGCCCTGGCGGTCGACGATCGTGCGTTCGCGCTCGTCCCCGCAGCCGGGTCGGTGCGCGCGCTGCTGGTGGGGCCCGGCAACACCTACCTGGAGAACGCCCTCGCCCTGCTGCCTCGCCTGGAGCTCTATGCGGTGGGCGCCGACGGATACGAGGACGCCATCGATGCCGCAGTCGAGGACGGCACGCCGTACGGGATCGTGATCTTCGACCGCACCGTCCCCGCCCAGCCGCCCGCAATCCCGGCGCTGTACGTCGGCCCGACCGCCGACGGAGCCTTCGGCGCGGTCGGGCGCGTCGTCGACGGGCCGGCCCTCGACCGCCCCGATCCCGCGGATCCGCTGCTCCGCTTCGTCGACCTCTCGACCCTGCACATCGGTCGCGCGCGGGCGGTGACCCTGGCCGAGGGGATGCGCCCTGTGGTCGAGAGCGTGCGCGGCGAGCCGCTGGTCGCAATCGGGCGCGTGAACGGTCTTGGCGTTGGACTGCTGTCGTTCGCACTGGGCGACAGCGACCTGCCGCTCCAGGTCGCCTTCCCCTTGCTCATGAGCAACCTCGTCGACGCGCTCCTCCCCGCGAGCGATGGGATCCTGCCGCCCTCGGTGGAGCTCGGACAGCCCATAGCGGTCACGATCGATCCTGCCATCCGCCGCGTCGCGGCGGTCACCGTCGCCACCGGCGCGCGGGTGGAGCTCGAGGTGATCGGGGGCCGGGTGACCGTCCCCGGACCGCGGGACATCGGCCTCGTCGACCTCCAGGTCGTCGACGACGGAACGGGCAAGGGCGGCGATTCGCTGGGTCGGACCGCCGCGAACCTCTTCAACCCCGGCGAGTCGCAGGTGACGCCCGGCGACCCGGCCCGGATCGTCGATCTCGGACGGGTGGAGCCGGCCACCGGCGGTGCCGGCCTGACCGCGCGCTCCGAGTGGTGGTGGCCGCTGGCGCTCGCCGGGCTGGTCCTCCTCCTCGTCGAATGGCTCCTCTTCCACCGGCCGACCCGGCGCGTGCTGGCGCGCCTGCTCCGCCGCGGCCGACCGGCCGCTCGACCCGGAACCTCGCCGGCCGGAGGGTCGCGATGATCCCGGTCGCCTTCACCGACCCGATCTGGCTCTGGCTCCTGGTGCCCGCGGTGGCGCTGGTGGTCGGGGCCTGGTGGGCGGCCTCGCGCACGCTGCCTCGGGCACGCAGGATCGCCTCGCTGGTCATCCGCCTCGCCCTCGTCGGATGCATCGTGGCCTCGCTGGCGGGGGCGCGCCTGTCCCTGCCGTCCGATCGCCTCTCGGTCGTCTTCCTCGTCGACGCGTCCGCCTCCATGCTCGACGCCAGCCGCGAGGAGCTCCTCGGGTTCGCGCGGCAGGCGGTGGCCCAGATTCCCGAGGGCGACACGGCCGGGGTCGTGGTATTCGGCGGGAACGCACTCGTCGATCGGCTCCCGTCGGACCTCGACGAGCTACAGGCGCCGGGTTCCATCCCGGTCGTCGGCGCGACCGACATCGCGGCCGCGGTGCGACTCGGGACGGCGATCTTCCCGGCGGGCACCCAGCAGCGGCTCGTCCTGCTCTCGGACGGAAACGACACGAGCGGCCAGGCGGAGGAGGCCATCCTCTCCGCCGCCCAGCGTGGCGTCCGGCTCGACGTGGTCCTGCCAGCCGGCGACACCCAGCCCGAGGCGCTGGTGGACGGCGTGGACGCTCCCTCCGGCGCGCGTGTCGGCGAAACGGTCGAGCTGAACGTCCGCGTCCGCTCGACGATCGACACCACGGCGACGCTCCGCCTCCTCGCCGACGGCGCCACCGTCGCCACCCGGCACCTGGCGCTGAAGCCAGGCACGGTCAGCGTCCCCTTCACCGTCAAGGCGGACGAGGCCGGGTTCCACGTCTTCCGCGCCGTGCTGGAACCGGCTTCGGACCACTTCAGCCAGAACAACGCCGCCGATGCGTACGTGCTCGTCACCGGCGAGCCGCAGGTGCTGGTCGCCACCGATGATCCGGCGCGCGCGGCGGACCTGGTCGAGGCGCTGACCACCGCGCGCCAGCACGTCACCGTCGTGGGCGCCGGCGGCGTCCCGTCGTCGATCGCCACGCTGGCCGGCTATGACGCCGTCGTGCTCGACAACGTCTCCGCGGCGCAGCTCGGCGCCACCGCCATGGCCAGCCTGCAGGTCTACGTGCGCGACCTGGGCAAGGGGCTGGTGATGCTGGGCGGGCGGAGCAGCTATGGCGCCGGCGGCTACCTCAACTCGGTGCTCGAGGACGTGCTGCCGGTCTACATGACCGTGCGCGATCGGCAGCGATCGCCGGACGTGGCGCTGGTGGCGGTGGTCGACAAGAGCGGCAGCATGGCCGACTGCCACTGCACCAGCGACGACCGCGGCACCGCGCAGAGCGGGACACGGGGCTTCGAGAAGGTCGACATCGCCAAGGAGGCGATCCTGCGCGCCGCCGACGCCCTCTCCCCGACCGACCAACTCGGCGTGGTTGCGTTCGACGAGGGTGCGCACTGGGCGGTGCACACCGGGCCGATCGACCTGCTCGGTCTCCAGAACTCGCTCGGCTTCAAGGCCGATGGCCAGACGAACATCTATGCCGGCCTGAAGGCCGCCTACGACGACCTCATCAAGAACCCCGCCAAGCTCCGGCACATCATCCTGATCACCGATGGCTGGAGCCGTTCGGGTGCGTACGACGCCCTGCTGGCGGACATGAAGGCGGCGGGCATCACCCTCTCCACCATCGGCACCGGTGGCGGCTCGGCGCACATCCTCCGCAACCTCGCGGAGCAGTCCGGCGGGCGCTACTACGAGGCCGATGACGCGACCCGCATCCCGGACATCTTCCTGAAGGAGACGATCCGCACCGCCGGCGAGCAGATCGTCGAGGAGACGTTCCAGCCGGTCCCATCCACGCCCTCCGATATCCTGCGCGGCCTCGACGCATCCCGACTTCCGTCACTCCTCGGCTACAACGCGACGACCGCCAAGGGGACCGCCACGGTGGCCCTCCTCACCGGCCGCGACGACCCGCTGCTGGCACAGTGGCAGTACGGCCTGGGGCGCTCCGTGGCGTGGACGAGCGATGCCCGGCAGCAGTGGGCCACCCCGTGGATCGGCACGGAGGCGTTCGGGACGCTGACCGCCCAGCTCGTCGCGTGGACCCTCCCGCCGCAGGACGAGCAGGGGATCGACGTCCGCTTCTCGCCCGGCAAGGACGGCGAGCTGAACGTCGAGGTCACCTCGCTGGACGACGACGGAGCGCCACGCAACTTCTATCGGACCGTCCTCCGCATGGTCGCGCCGGACCTCGACCCCGTGCAGAGCACGCTCACCCAGGTCGGCCCTGGCCGCTACGCGGGCACCGTCAAGGCCGATCAGCCCGGCGCGTATCTCGTTCGGGTGGCTCAGACGCGCGATGGCGCGGACTCGGCCAACCGCACGCTGGGCGTCGTCTCCCCTGCCGCCGAGGAGTTCCGCCGGCTGGGTGTCGATAGCGAGGCACTCACCCGCTACGCCGCTGCCGGCCAGGGGCGCGAGATCACCCTCGATCCCGCGGATCCAGACGTCGTGAAACAGGTCTGGAGCCACGACATCAACGCGTCGGCCTTCCCGACCCCGATCTGGCCGTGGCTCCTCCTGCTGGCCATGATCCTGGTGCCGATCGACGTTGGCGTGCGGCGCGTGGCGCTGACCCGCGGTGACTTCCTGAAGGCCCGGGGCTGGGTCGCTCGCCGCGTCGGCCTGGCGCGTCCCGCACCCGAGGTCGTGCCCGGCCTCGCCGAGCTGCGGGCGGCACGCGGCAGGAGCCAGCGACGCGCCGACCGTGTGGTCCGACCGAAATCCGAGGAGCCCGCCAAGCCACCAACCGCGGCGACGACTGCCCATCCGGTGCCGACCGAAGCCGCGAAGGCGGAGCCCCGCGCGACCGCCAACGAAGAGACGCTTGCCGAGCGACTGGCTCGCCGGCGCCGCGGCGGCTAAGGGGCTCGCAACCCGCGTATCGGCTCCAGGGTTGTTGGGTCCTCGAGCGAGCTGACGTCGCCGGGCTCGAGCCCCAGGTAGGCGGACCGCGCCAGTCGTCGCAGGATCTTGCCGTTCCGCGTCTTCGGCAGGCTTGGCACCAGGTGCACGGCGCC
>DATJIJ010000151.1:0-8543 GCA_035493355.1 Candidatus Methylomirabilota bacterium | reverse complement strand
TCCCGGCAGCTCCATCGCAGACTGCACGGTCGGCGGCGGTGGGCACGCCGAGCGGCTCTTGGAGGCCTCGTCCCCGG
The DNA here is from genome assembly GCA_035493355.1 of Candidatus Methylomirabilota bacterium. Classification (GTDB taxonomy): domain Bacteria; phylum Chloroflexota; class Limnocylindria; order QHBO01; family QHBO01; genus CF-167. The sequence continues at coordinate 8,466 of DATJIJ010000151.1, read as the reverse complement.
ATGGCCGCCTGCTCGGCCTCGACGCCGATCGGGCGGCCATCCTGGAGACGCAACTCGTGCTGGCGCAGTACGGCGACCGTGTCGTGCTGCGCCAGGCCAACTTCGAAGAGATCTATGACGTCGCGAACGAAGCCGGCTTCGTTCCGCTCGACGCGGTCCTCTTCGACCTTGGCCTCTCGAGCTACCAGCTTGCCGATCCCCAACGCGGATTCAGCTTTGCGGCCGATGCGCCGCCGGACATGAGATTCGATGAAGATCGTGGTCTATCGGCCCTCGACCTCATCGACCGATCGTCGCAGCGAGAGCTCGCCGGAATCCTCGCGACGTTTGGTGAAGAACGCCGTGCAGGCCGCATCGCGGCGGCGATCCTGGCGGCGCGTGCGGAAGGTCGGCTCGTGACCGCCGCGGACCTGGCGCAGGTCGTCGCCGCCGCCGTCCCGGCCAGTCGCGCCGATGCCGGGCGGATCCATCCCGCCACCCGCACCTTCCAGGCGCTTCGCATCGCGGTGAACCGCGAGCTCGAGGTGCTCCCGGCCGCGCTGGCCGGGGCGCTCGCAGCGCTGCGGCCGGGGGGTCGCCTGGCGGTCCTCAGCTACCACTCCGGCGAGGATCGGATCGTCAAGCGCTTCATGGCTCGCGAGAGCCGTGACTGCGTCGAGGAACCGCTCCCGCCCGTCTGCCTGTGCGGCCATCGCGCACAGCTCCGTCCCATCGTCAGGAGGGGCATCACCCCGACCGCCGCCGAGGTGAGTCGGAACCGCCGAGCTCGCAGCGCACGCCTGCGAGCGGCCATCAAGCTCGCGCCGGCAGGCGCGTGACCGTTGGAGGAGGGTTACCCATGAGCCGAGGACGCCCCCGTCATCAGTCGAGCCGCAGGCGGATGTACAGCGGCCGCCAGCGGGATCTGCGCGAGCGCCGCAGTCACCAGGAATGGGACGCGCCCGGCGCGCTCGGGCAGGACGCGTCGTTCGATGGCGACGAGAGCCGCGAGCTCGAGACGCCGGGCTGGACGATCCAGCTCAACGCGCGAGCCAGCGCCGCCTAGATGGCCATCGTTGGAGCGCGCCCCGCGACCGGGATCGGCATTGTTCGACGCCGACCACGGCCTCGCACGCGCCCCGCCGCTCCGACGCGAGCTCGCGCTCGTCGCGTGGCTCGCAGCCGCGGGGCGGTTACCAGCATCTCGACGGTGCTGGTGGCGATCGCCGCAGCCGCAGGCCTGTGCCTCTTCTATCTGAGCCAGTCCACCCACGTCGCAGCGCTCGGCTACCAGATCGACGCCCTCCAGGCCAGGGTCGCCGATCTGCGTGCCGAGGAGCAGCAGCTCACGTTCCAGATCGGCGAGGCCCGCTCGCCGAGCACCGTTGAAGCGAAGGCGCAGAGCGAACTGCAGTTGGTACCGCTCGATCCAGCTGTCGTCCGCTTCGCCACGAGATCGATTGACCCAACCCTCTTGAAGTAGTCGACCGGGGAGATGCCCCGGCCGTCGGAGTAGCCGTGCTCGCCAGGACTGACAGCCGTGCCCGCGCCCTGTTCCTGCTGATCATCACGGCCGTGCTCGCCACGCTTCTCGGCGGGCGCCTCGTCTTCTGGCAGGTGATCGACCGCGATCGGGTCGCGGCAATCGCCATGAACCAGCTCGCGCAGAACGAGGAGATCCCCGCCGAGCGCGGCGAGATCCGCGACATCAATGGCGTGCTGCTGGCCACATCGGTCGAGGTCAAGTCGGTGTACGCCATCCCGCCCACGGTCCAGAAGGGAGATCCGGAGAGCGCCGCGACGCTGCTGGCGGCGGTCCTGGGGTTGGACACCAATGAGGTCCGGGCGCGCCTCACCGGGAAGGATCCGTGGGTCTGGCTGCGCCGGCGCATCGACGCGCAGATGGCACAGCGCGTGGCTGCCCTCGGCATCCCCGGGGTTGGGATGCTGCCCGAGACGAAGCGGGTCTACCCCATCAACGGGGTGGCGCCGGACACGACGCTGGGCGCCCAGCTGCTCGGGTTCGTGAACGTCGATGGCGCGGGGCAGTACGGAGTCGAGGGCGCCGAGGACGCGCTCCTGGCGGGACTCCCCGGATCGGTCAGCGCCCAGGAGGACGTCATTGGCCGCAGGATCGCCGACTCCGTCTACGAGCTGCGCCCGCCAGTCAACGGTGCCGACCTGCGCCTGACGCTTGACGCCGGCCTGCAGCACATCCTGGAAGCGACGATGTGGTCCACCTTCGTGAAGAACCAGGCCCAGGGCGTCACCGGGCTGGTGATGGACGTGCACTCCGGCGCAATCGTGGCGATGGCCTCCTTCCCGTCCTTCGACGCCAACACCTACGGCAGCACCGATCCGGGACTCTTCACCGACCCGGCGGTGAGCAGGCAGTACGAGCCCGGCTCGGTGATGAAGGCCTTCACCGTCGCCGCCGCGCTCGACGCCGGAGCCATCAACCTCCAGACCACGGTCCACGACGACAACAACCTCCGGATCAGCGGAATCCGGATCCAGAACGCCGACCGCTACACCGTCCCGTACGGACACGGCGACATCACGGCGGGCGACGTCCTGAAGCTGTCGAACAACGTCGGCGCCGCCAAGATCGGCCTCCTGCTTGGCAGGCAGCGCCTCTATGAGGCGTTCAAGCGGTTTGGCTTCGGGGCACCAACCGGGGTGGACATCGCCGGCGAGGCGTCGGGCGTCGTCTGGAATCCCGATGGCCCGAATGCCACCGGCGACCTGACCGCGGCACAGAACGCCTTCGGTCAGGGGTTGAGCGTGACCGCCGTGCAGCTGGTCGCCGGCTACTCGGCGATCGCGAACGGCGGGACCCTCGTGACGCCGCACGTGATTGCCGGCTGGACGGGGCCAGATGGCGTCTACCACGCGACGGAGGTGCAGCAGGGTGAGCGCATCATGCGCGAGGAGACGGCGCAGACGATGATCCGGCTGCTGACCGAGGCGGTCGACAACGGCCGTGCCCAGCCGGCCAAGATTCCGGGCTACTCGATCGCAGGCAAGACCGGCACCGCTGAGGTGGCGGGTCCGAAGACGGAGCAGGTGCAGGTCGGGACCGATGGCGACGGGAAGCCGATCTACGAACTGCGCACCCACCTCGTCTACCAGCACGGATGGATCGACTCGTCCTTCATCTCGATCATGCCTGCCAGCCATCCGCAGTACGTGACCCTGATCCTGATCCACCGCCCGGTGACCTGGGGCCTCTACAAGATGGCCCAGACCCCGGTGAGGGTCTTCCGCAACCTGGCGCCGCAGATCTTCGACTACCTGGCCATCGCGCCCGACCGGATCGTGGCGCCGGTCGCTGCGAAATGAGGCTGGTAGACTCGGCCGACCCCTCTGCAGGGAGCAGCGTGCCACCGTCAATCCCGCTCGACGACCTCCTGGCTGCCACCGGCGCCCGGCTCCTCGGGCCGACGAGCGTCACCTCCTTCGCCAGCGCCGCGGTTGACTCGCGCCATGTCGTCCCGGGCTGCTGCTTCGTCGCCCTGCCCGGTGAGCGCACCGATGGTCACCGCTTCGTCGCCGATGCCGTGAGGGCCGGCGCGTCGGTCGTGATCGTCGAGCGCCCGGTCGAGATCCCCGCCGGCGTGGACGTGGCCGTCGTCCAGGTCGCCGATGCGCTGGCCGCGCTCCAGGAGATGGCCGCCCGGTGGCGTGCGCGTTCGGGCGTCAGGGTGGTCGGGATCACCGGATCCACCGGCAAGACGATCGCCAAGGAGATCGTCGCCGACGTCCTCTCGCGCACCCTTCGGGTCCTGCGCAACGATGGGAACCTCAACAGCGAGACCGGCCTGCCGATGACGCTCCTCAGGCTCGAGCCAGCCCACCAGGTGGCCGTGCTCGAGATGAGCATGTACACCGAGGGCGAGATCGCGAGGCTCGCCGAGATCGCGCGGCCCGAGGTTGGGGTAGTCCTCGCCGTCCACCCGACTCATCTCGAGCGCGCCGGGAGCCTGGAGGCGATCGCCCGCGCCAAGGCAGAGCTTCCCGCCGCATTGCCCGCCGACGGACTGGCCGTCCTGAACGCCGATGACTCGCGCGTCGCCGCCATGCGGGGCGTCACATCCGCAACGGTCCGCACCTTCGGCCTCGGGGCGGGCGCAGACGTCCGCGCCTCCGACGTCGAGTCGCACGGGGTGGACGGCACGAGCTTCACCCTCGAGGCGCCGTGGGGGCGGCGTCGCCTGCGCTCGGCCACGCCCGGCCGCCACCTGGTCCCGCACGCGCTCGCCGCGGCAACGGTCGCCGATCATTTCGCCGTCCCGCTCGACGAGGTGGAGGCCGCGCTGGCGACGGGAAGCCGGGCCAGCCACCGCATGGCGGTTGTCGAGGCGACCGGGGGAGCGACGGTCATCGACGACACCTACAACGCGTCGCCGGTCTCCGTCGGCGCCGCGCTCGACTTCCTGGGCGAGAGCCCGCTGCCGCCGGGTCGCTCGCGCTACGCGGTGCTGGGCGACATGCTCGAGCTCGGGCCGGAGGAGGAGCGGCTCCACCGCGAGATCGGTGCCAGGGCCGCCGGGGTCGCGGACGCGCTCGTGACGGTCGGGGAGCGCGGACGCTGGATCGCGGATGGTGCGCGGGCTGCCGGCCTGCGACGAGTCAGCGAGGCGCACGACGCCGACGAGGCGGTCCTCACCGTGGAGCGCGACCTGGCTCCCGGGGTCGGCGACCTCCTCCTGGTGAAGGGGTCGCGCGGGATCGAGCTGGACCGGCTGGTCGCGGCACTCAGCGGCGAAGGCGCGGGACACGACTGAGATGCTGCCGATCGTCGTCGCCCTGCTCGCCGCCTTCGCCGGGGTCGTCCTGCTCGGCCCGGTCTACATCGGCCTCCTCCAGCGGCTTGGCTTCGGCAAGCAGATCCGCACCGACGGCCCGGAGAGCCACTTCGGGAAGGCCGGCACCCCGACCATGGGCGGCATGCTCCTGGTCGTGGTGGTGATGTTCCTGGCCATGGCGATGCGGATCGAGGACGTCTACACCCTGACCCCGATGCTCGCGCTCGTCGGCGTCGCCATCCTCGGCGCGATCGACGACTTCGTGAACATCCACACCGGGATCGGAGTCCGCGGCCGCTTCAAGCTGGTCTGGCAGACGGCGGTTGCGCTCCTGGCGGCGTTCTACATCGAGCGGCACTTCGCGATCCCCGGCGTCAACATCTCCTTCATCTCCGTGCCGATCCCGTTCGCCGGCGAGGTCGTCATCGGCGGAATCCTCTTCGTCCTCTTCGTCGCCTTCGTGATCGTCGGCGTCAGCAACGCCGTCAACCTCACGGATGGCCTCGACGGGCTGGCCGGCGGGGTGCTCATCTTCACCTTTGTCGCCTACCTGCTGATCGCGCTGGTGGCGGTCCCCCAGGGGAAGCCGTCGCAGCCGAACCTGGCCATCTTCTGTGCCCTGATCATCGGCGCGCTGATGGGATTCCTGTGGTTCAACGTCCACCCGGCGCAGCTGTTCCTGGGCGACGCCGGATCCCTCTCGATGGGTGCCACGCTCGCCGTGGTCGCCACGATCACGGCACAGCTGCCGCTGCTGGCGGTGATCGGTGCCGTCTTCTTCGCCGTGATCATGAGCGTCGTCCTCCAGGTCGCCTCGTTTCGCCTGCGGGGCCGGCGCATCTTCCGGATGGCGCCGCTCCAGCATCACTTCGAGCTGATCGGCTGGGCCGAGGAGAAGATCACGGTCCGCTTCTGGATCGTCGGCGCCCTGGCCGGGCTCCTGGGTTTCAGCCTCTATCTCGCCACCGTGCGCGGGCTGTAGCGAGGCGATGACCACCATGGCCGCGCCGATCTCGACCCTCGAGGACCTGCGGGGGCGCCACGCCCTGGTGCTCGGCCTCGCCCGATCGGGGACCGCCGTGGCCCGGCTCCTCGCCGATGCCGGCGCGGACGTGGCCGCCTACGACCGGCGCCCGCCGGCCGAGCTGAGCGAGGCGGTCCAGACGCTCGGCGACCGGCCGGTTCGGCTGGCGCTCGGCGTCAGCGTCGACGAGGCACGCGCCCTGATCGCCGGCGCGGACCTGCTCGTCACCAGCCCGAGCGTCTCGCCGACCATGCCGACAACCGACGCCTGGCTGCGCGCCGCCATCACCGATGCGATCGACCGCGGGGTGGAGGTGGTCAGCGAGGTCGAGCTCTTCCTGCGCCTGGCCCGCGCCCGGGTGATGGCCATCACCGGGACCAAGGGCAAGACCACGACCACTTCCCTGATCGGCGCGATCATGGATGCGGCGGGCGTGCCGCACCTGCTGGGCGGCAACATCGGCCGCCCCCTGATCGAGGAGGTCGAGCGCCTCGGCCCGCAGGACTGGGCGGTGCTCGAGCTCTCGGAGCTCCAGCTGCCCACCATCTCGCGCGGCGCCGAGGTGGCGGTCTACACGAACATCGGCGCGGATCATCTCGACCGGCACGGCACCGAGGAGGCGTACCGGGCCGTGAAGGCCCGGCTCGCCGAGCTGAGCGTGCTGCACGGGCACGTCGTCCTCAACGCCGACGATCCGGGCTGCCGCGAGCTGGGCGCGCGACTCCCCGCGGCGTCGATCGCCTGGTACGCGCTGACGGCGGATGACTCCTGGATCTCGGCCCGCCTCGTGGACGGCTGGCTCACGATTCGCGGCGAGCGGGTGCTGGCGGCCGCCGAGGTTCCCGTCCCGGGACGGCACACCCTGGCCGATGCCCTGGCCGCCGCTCTCGCCACGTCGCTGATCGGCATCCCGGCCGAGGCGATCGCGGCCGGCATCCGCGACTTCGGGGGCGTCCCGCACCGGCTCGAGCGGGTCATGACGCGGAACGGGGTCGCCTGGGTCAACGACTCGCAGGCGACGATCCCGATGGCCGCCATCGGCGCACTCGACGCCTTCGCCCCGGCCAAGGTCGTCCTGATCGCCGGCGGCAAGGACAAGGGGCTGGAATACGCCGCCTTCGCCGACGCCATCGCCCGGCGCTGCCGCGCGGCGGTGCTGATCGGCGAGACGGCCGAACGGCTCGAGGAGCTGATCGCCGGCCGGGTGCCGGTGGTCCGGGCCGCCGCGATGCGCGACGCCGTGGCGGCTGCGGCCGCCTGGGCGACGGCCGGCGACGTGGTCGTGCTGGCCCCGGCCGCCGCCTCGTTCGACATGTTCGACGACTACCCGGCAAGGGGCGACGCCTACCGGGCTGCCGTGCGAGCGCTCGACCAGGCGGAGCCGGGGGAGCCCGGCGCATGACCGCGATGGCCGCCACCACCACAGCCGCCCGTCGAACCGCGCGCGCCGGCGTGCGACGCGAGCGGCACGAGGCTGCCTACCCGCTGCTGATCGCCGTCATCGCCCTGGTCGCCATCGGGGTGGTGATGGTCTACTCCGCGTCCAGCGTGCGGTCCTACATCTCGACCGCCGACCCGGGTAGCCAGGGCTTCCAGCAGGGGATCTGGGCAGCGCTCGGGCTGGTGCTCATGATCGGCGCCAGCCGCACCGACTTCCGCCTCCTGCGCTATGCCGCGATCCCCGTCTTCTGGGTGACGCTCGCGCTGCTGGCGATCGTCCTGATCCCGGGCATCGGCACCTCCGCCTTCGGGTCGCGGCGATGGCTGTACCTGCCGGGTATCGGTGGCTTCCAGCCGGCGGAGCTCGCCAAGCTGGCGGTGTGCCTCTACCTCGCCCACTGGCTCGACCGCCGGGGGAAGGAGGCGCGCGGCCTCTGGAACGGCCTCGTCCCCTTCGTCATCCTGGTCGCGCCCGGCTTCCTGCTCATCGCGCTCGAGCCGGACCTGGGGACCGCCGGCGTGTACGCGGCGGCAGCTCTGGCCATCTTCTTCATGGCGGGCGCCAATCTGCTGTACCTGGGCGCCATCGGGGCTGCTGTGCTGGCCGCGGCGTACCACATGGTGACGCAGACCGAGTACCAGCTGAAGCGGATCGACAGCTTCCTCGACCCATTTCGCGACCCGCTGCACGCCGGCTACAACGCGGTCCAGTCGCTCATGGCGCTCGCGCTGGGCGGGATCACCGGCGCCGGCCTCGGCGCGAGCCGGCAGAAGTATCTCTACCTGCCGGCCCCATCCACCGACTTCATCTTCGCCATCATCGGGGAGGAATGGGGGCTCATCGGTACCCTCACCGTGCTCGCCCTCTTCGTGATGGTCGGCTACCAGGGCTTCCGCATCGCGATCAAGGCACCCGATACGTTCTCCGGCTTGCTGGCCGCCGGAATCACCACCTGGCTCGTCGCGCAGGCCTGCATCAACATGATGGTCGTCACCGCGCTCCTGCCGGTCACCGGCATCCCGCTGCCCTTCATCAGCTACGGTGGGTCGGCCCTCATCATCAACCTCGTGGCAGTCGGCATCCTCTTGTCGATCTCCCGCGAGACCACGCAGACAGGATCAATGCTTGATGCGGTGTTCGGTGTCGGGCGGCGGGACAGGCGGGCACATCTACCCCGCGCTGGCCGTCGCAAGGGCACTGCGCGACGCGCAGCC
>DATJIJ010000150.1:0-2846 GCA_035493355.1 Candidatus Methylomirabilota bacterium | reverse complement strand
GAGCCGCAGCGGTCGGGCGCGGAAGAAGTAGAGGACTGGCAGCTGGCGCGGGCAGCCTCGCACACCTCGGGCGGCCTGAAGTCGGCCGAGGCGGAGGCGCTCGAGCGCCTGCCCGATTCTGACATCAAGGAAGCGCTGCAGGCGCTGCCCGAGGAGTTCAGGATCGCGGTCTACCTGGCCGACGTGGAGGGCTTCGCGTACAAGGAGATCGCGGACATCATGGAGACGCCGATCGGGACCGTGATGTCACGCCTGCATCGCGGCCGTCGTCAGCTACGGGAACTGCTCCAGGACTACGCGGCTGACCGCGGGATGGCGCGGGCCGCTTCTGATGCCGGGGAGGAAGGGCGATGAGCTGCGGCAATCCCCACGAGACCCCGTGTACCGAGGTGCTCGACCGGGTCTATAGCTACATCGACCGCGAGCTTGACGACCTGGACTGCGCCAAGATCCGCCAGCACCTGGACGAGTGCGGACCCTGCCTGCGCGAGTATGGCCTAGAGGAAGCGGTCAAGCGAGTGGTGCAGAAGCACTGCGGCTGCGACCCGGCGCCCGCCGAACTACGGGCCAAGGTTCTCGTCCGGATCAGGGAAGTCCGCGCCTCAATCGAGTTCGCTGAGTAGTCACTCGCAAACGAGTTCGCAGAGTAACCACTCGCGATCCGACTTATCCGATTTGTCACGACTCGCGAAAATTGCACAGCAAGTGTCATCAGTGATTGCTCATCGTGACGACGGCGCTCACGGTTTGTTCACGATGAGATTTAGGCCTGCGCGAACGTCGGCGATCGCGTTATCCTGTGGTTGAACGATTACAACACGGTTCCGGCGAACGCAATTTTTCGCCCCTTAGGGAGGTCCGCCTCATGCGTACAGGCGGTGATGTCAGAGCTGGCCGGCGCGCGCTCCTCGCGAGCGGGTACGGCGAGCTTCGCGCCCGTGGCGTGGCTTGGGGCTGACGTCACCAGTCCAGGTTCGCGGCGTATGTACTCCTGACTGCGAGGGGGAAGTTTGGGCAAGCTCTCGCGGGTCGCACTGATCTACATCGGTGCGGTGGCCGTCGCCGCCGCCGTACTGGTAGCCAGGGGACCGTTCACCGGCCTGAAGTGGCAATACGTCGTTTTCCTCGGAATCCTGGTCATTGTCTCGGAATCGAGGGCGACGCAACTCCGCAAAGGGCAGCTGAGCTGGTCGTCGAGTTCGGCCGCCATGCTTGCCTCGGTGGTCCTGGCCGGTCCGGTGGGCGCCGCCATTGTCGGGGCTTGCACCGCAATGGGCCTGCGCCGCGGCCCGCACATCCTCCAGCGCGTTTTCAATACCTCGATGTACGCGCTCAGCGCGTACCTGGCCGGCCGCGCTTTTATCGCCCTCGGCGGTCACGTCGGCCTGCCGAACGAGAATTCCTTTCCCGACATCATCGCGCCGTTCGCCGGCGCGGCCCTGATCCTCGTCGCGGCCAACCACGGGCTGCTCAGCGGCGTGCTCTGGCTGACCAGGAGCAAGGACCGGACGCCCGCCAGCACCCTCGGGGTCGGCCTGAGCGCCCGGTTGCTGCTCTCCGACCTGGGCTATGCGGCCTACGGGCTGCTCATGGCGGCGCTGTGGAGCGTGGTCGGCTTCTTCGCCCCGCTGCTGGTGCTGATCCCGCTGTTCGTCGCGCGCTGGGCCATCGCGCAGTTCGCCGAGCAGCAGAAGGCCTACGAGGCCACGGTGGGCGCGCTGTGCCAGGCGGTGGAGACCAAGGACTTCTACACCCGCGGGCACAGCGACCGGGTGTCCCGCGGGTCAGTCATGATCGCCCGCGAGATCAGCATGCGGAGCGAGCGGGTCGAGGCGATCAGGTACGCGGGCATGCTGCACGACGTGGGCAAGCTCGGGGTACCCACCAAGGTCCTGCAGAAGACGGGGAAGCTGACCGAGGAAGAATACGCGGCCATTCAGCTGCACCCGATGCGCGGGCTCGACATCGTGCGGGAGATCGGGTTCCTGGACGAGGCGCTGGCCGGGATCATGCACCACCACGAGCGGATCGACGGGCGCGGCTACCCGATGGGCCTGGCCGGGGACGAGATCCCCGAGTTCGCCCGCGTGCTCGCGGTCGCCGACGCCTTCGACTCGATGACCTCCAACCGCTCCTACCGCGGCGCCCGCCCGGTCGCCGAGGCGATCGAGGAGCTCAGGAAGTGGTCGGGCACCCAGTTCGACCCGGCCTTCGTGGACGCCTTCGTGGCCGCGCTCAAGCGCGAAGGCTGGCCGCGCCCCGAGCCGCCGGTGCTCGCCTCCGACGACCTGACCACCGTCACCGCCCAGGACCACGACGATCCCGGTGCCCCTCTCCGGGTGAGCGACAGCCTGTAGACCACATGGCCTCCAGACGACACGAGCTGCGGCGGTACCCGAGGCAGATCCGGGACTCTGGCCAGCTGCTGCTGATCGCGGCGGCCGGGGTGTGGCTGGTGGCGGCGGTCGCGCAGACCGCGGCCGAAGGGCTGCGGGACCCGCGCATCGCGATCGCGTTCGGCGCGCTGATCGCGTTCGGCGAAGTCCTGCGGCTCAACCTGCCCGGCGACCGGGAGACCGCCCCGATCGGGTTCGCGGGCGCGCTCGCCTACGCCCTGCTCATCCGGGTCGGCACGCACGTCGTCCAGCTCAGCGCCGAGCAGGTGGTGACCGTCGCCGCCATCGGCATGATCATCGGCGCCTCCGGGCCGCCTGTAAGGCGGATCCTTCCCTCGTCGCTCCTTCGTCGCTCCTCAGTCCAGTCGCCGCCGCGGCCCTTTGGCTCGCGGGGGATTCGCTCCGCTGCATCGCTCATCACAGACCTACAGGCTGTCGATGACCCGGACG
>DATJIJ010000149.1:0-2500 GCA_035493355.1 Candidatus Methylomirabilota bacterium | reverse complement strand
CCACGGCTCGACCATCGAGCACGTCAACTTCACCTTCGCCATCAGCGGCGTGACCCGGACCCTCTCGCATCAGCTGGTCCGCCATCGGGCCGGGACCGCCTTCGACCAGCAGTCGCAGCGCTACGTCAGCTTCAAGCAGCGCGACAACTACACGATCCCGGACTCGATCACGAAGGGCGACCTGCCCGATGACCTGGCCGGCCAGTTCCAGCGCGCGGTCGACTCGAACATGGACCTCTACGGGCAGCTCCTCCAGGCCGAGGTGCCGGCCGAGGACGCACGGTTCATCTTCCCGAACGCGATGCAGACGAACCTGATCATGACCGTCAACCTCCGGCAGCTGATCCACATGAGCGGCCTGCGCCTCTGCACCATGGCCCAGTGGGAGATCCGCCAGCTCTTCAAGCAGATCCGGCACGAGATCTTCCGCGTCTCGCCCTTCTTCGGCTCGTTCCTGGCCCCCAAGTGCGTGCCGCTCGGCTACTGCGACGAGATGGGCAACCGTGACGAGCATTGCCGGATTCGCCCGCACCGCGACACCGTCATGGCCGTGTGGGAGGCATATCGGTCCGGCGAGCTGGCAGAGACCGATGGGCCGGTCGTGCCCGAGACCTCGCCCTTCCGCCCGAAGACCCGGCGAACGCCCATTCCGGTCGTCGACGAGGCAAGCCTCCCCGAGCGACCTCTCGTCGTCTCCAGCGAGTCAGCCGGAGACGCCGACCGGGTCTAGTTGTCGGTGGTGACCCCGTCACCCAGCGAGAAGCGCCGCAGCTCCTCGTCGCACTCGTCCTTCAGCCGGTTCGCCTGCGCCACCAGGAACGGCGTCATCTTGGTCGAGTCCACGATCAGCAGGGTGTGACCCCGCTCGTTGCGGTCCAACACGATCCGGTCGTCGCCGTGGAACGAGATCGACCAGTTGGCCTGGAGCTGGACGAGCCCCGCGAGCACCACCTTCTCGGCGAAATACCAGTCCAGGTAGGCGGCGTTCAGCGAGGCCACCACGTCGCGGAGCTGGAGCGTCTCGTTGCGCCGCAGACGCGCGACGAAGGCGACCAGGCGCAACGTCGCGAACGGATCGCCGACGCGTGCGATCTGCGGCGGCGCGAGATCCGTCTCGGGCATGCCGGCCACCGGCGGGCCGAGCAGCGAGGATTCCGTGGTCATGGCCCGGCGAATTCTAAGACCTAGCCGATGCGAAGCCCGATCGGCGCCTCGGGGTCCGGCCCGAGGAGCCAGACCTCGCCGGCATCCGGCCCCTCCCCCATCGCTCCCAGCACGAGGACCTCGCTGGCGAAGCCGGCGATCCGTCGTGGCGGGAAGTTGACGACGGCCACCACCTGGCGCCCGACCAGGGCAGCAGGATCGGGGTAGGTCCGGGTCAGCTGGGCGGCGCTGACTCGCGCGCCGAGCTCCGGGCCGAAGTCGATGCGGAGCCGATACGACGGGTTGCGCGCCTCGGGAAACGGGAGCGCCTCGACGATTCGGCCGACCCGCATCTCGACCCTGGTGAAGTCCGTGAACTCGATCATCGGCGCACCCTACCAGCGGGTGGGTCCGGGGGTCCGGGGTTGTTGTGCCGGTGCAACAGCCCTCCCTAGTACTGTCGTGTCCTTCCGCCCCGGGCCCGGTGCAGCCACCATGCGGATATGACCTTCTGGAACTGGCGACGGGGCTCGGCCGGTGGCGTTGCCACCGGGTCGGCCGCGGTTGCCATGACGAGCCGCGACCTCGCCCCCATCGAGCTTTACACCGCCGATGCGCGGATCGTGGGCTGGATCGCGGCCAATGGGCAGCGCGTCACCGACCTCCTCAACGACGAGGACGAGCTGCGGCTCTGGCATCCCAGCCCCGGGCCGATCGTGGCGCCGCTGGGCGCTGAGGCAGCCGCCGATGCCGAGCCCAGCCCCGACGACTCCGGTGAGTGGCAGTCGGTCATGACCGAGCAGCTGATCCTGGCCATGCCGCCCGAGTGGCGCGCGGCCCGGCAGCTCCGCCTCCATCGCAAGCTGCGCCGCGTGGCGCTCTCAGCCGGCCCGTTCAGCGTCACCGGCAACCTGCACCTCGTGCCGGGAACCGAGGGGAACGAGCAGGCCGCCGTCCAGGGCCGCCGCTTCCTGCCCCTGACCGACGCCTACATCCTGCACAACGGCGAGCCGCCGTTCGAGCACGTCGTGAGCGTCGTCATCGTGAACACCGCGCACATCACCTCGCTCGTGCCGCTGGTGACCCTGGCCTAGCCCTCGCCCGACCTCTCCGTGCGGCCATAATCGCCGCACCCATGGCCGTCCTCCGCTCCGCCCTCGACCCCGCCTCTGCCACATTCGTCGCGAATGACGCTGCCTTGCGGAGCCTGGTCGATGACCTCCGGGCGCGGACCCGCGCGGTGAGCGAGCGGGGGGCAGGCGGCGACGAGCGATCCATCACCCGCCACCGCGAGCGCGGCAAGATGCCCGTCCGCGAACGAATCGATCGGCTGATCGACCCGGGCAGTGCCTTCCTG